>JASHPQ010000031.1 GCA_030037995.1 Nitrososphaerales archaeon
GTTTGCCGTTTGTAAATATCTAAAAATGGGTTCCGGATTTTGAGTCATCAATCGATAACCGGCTGCACTCAATTAGCCGAGTGACGAAGACCTGCTAAACTAGCGAAGGCATCACGCCATGATCGATTATTTTCTTGTCATCAATGTAGAGTGTAGGTCGTAAGACCATACAGTCCCAGTGAACTGGAGACTGGACCAGTTTGAACTTCTCACCCAACAGTGTGCCAAGCATTGAATTATCACCCCATCCAAAGGTGATTGTACCTCTGAGCCTTTCGAACTCCTGATGCTGGGTCAACATCGCTCGCGGATTTGTTCCTATGTTACAGTGAACTGGGCCATGGTAGGGTGTCTTGTCAGGAGCAAAAGATACCAGCCAGTTTTTCAAACGAGTGGATGTGAGAGGATCGCCGCTAACCTCTTGTATCCAACTGTCTTTCACTCGGATCTTCAAAGGGAACTTGGGTGTCTCGTGGTTGTACGCAGGTTCGTACAATATGAAGCCGTCAGCGGCGATGGTTCCTGAAGAAACGCCGGTGGGAAGGGTTACGCCGGGCTGAGAGGGCGGCAAAAGCACCCATCTCTCCTTTCTCCATTGTTTCTTCTCGCTGTCCCACAAAAAGCCGTCGGCCGAGCTGCCTTCAAGCCCACGGATGTCGATTGTAAAGTCTGTCCCTTCGTCAGAAGTTATTCGAACTGTCGATCCCCTCGTGAAGAGATCAGCGATGGCGTCTGACTCTTTTCTGATCGAATGTATATCTGCGGCACCAATAGTTCGAATCAAGGTCTCTTCCAAGTGTTGGTGTCCGGTGCCGTCGCCCGGAGAAATTACCCTCGCTCCTCTTTTGACTGCATCCATGATAAAATCGGCGTAGCCTATCGCCAGGTCTACAATCAAGTCTGGAGTGGTGGTTGCGGCGTGCACAGTCTTCGACCATTTCAGCCCCGTCTGAAGCGATGGTGGAGGTGGAGTCGGTACGAGGAGGACCTGGGCCGTTGCTCCCATGGCCAGCGCCTCGCCGAAAAAAGCTTCTGTAATCGATTTAGGCGTCCTAGAGTCCGCTATAATAAGAACTTCAGTACCGGGCAGCAAATTAGCCATATCACGATAAATCGTGTGAATGATTGGAAGCAGTTCGGCTCGCATTCTTGTTTTTTCCTAGATGAACCAGCGATATTTCCAATGTTAATATTGCTTGCTTTCTTGAGATGTGACACATTTCGCGATTCCTCACGAAAAAAAGCCAGCATGTATCACTTTAGTTTTTTTAGCTAAATCGAGCCGACTAACCAAAGTGCATAACTTACTGCCTGCCAAAAATGATGCGATGGATACATGCTGCCTTAAGAAGGAAAAATTCGCGGAATCAAAAGTCTAATAATTATTCTTTTAAAGTTTCCATCGATGTCAAACACTAGAAAATCTAGAATTCGAATCGCAGAACCTCTCGCGATTTTACCTGCTTGGTCGGAAGGGAAGGACAAGAAAAAGTACTTCGATACTGAGGTGCACTACCTAAAACATTACTATGACAAATACAAATCCCCAGATACCAAAGTTTCCTATGTGTTCGTGCCGGATGCCATAGGTCCTCATGTGGAACAGTATGCCGAATCAGATCTTGCGGGTGTCCTTTACGCAAGGGAAGCGGAGGCGGCGGAGAAGGATTCTGATGCGATAATCATAGGATGTTTCGCCGACCCGGGCATGCGAGCAGCAAGAGAAAGATGCGACAAGCTGGTTATGAGCTATCCTTGTGCCGCTCTGCACGTTGCATCCATGCTCGGAGACAAATTCTCGATCATAATAACTGGTAAAGGACATGGTGAGCGGCAGCTAATGAATGTCATCAAGGAGTACGGTATGGAGTCTAGACTTGCCTCGATTCGGCATATGCAAGGGGATCCTACTGCCATGAACACTACTTTACTATCAAGAAGTCAACGAAGGAAAATGGAACGGAACGCACTACATGAAGCCACAAAGGCAATCGAAGAAGATGGCGCTGACGTAATTATTGCTTACGCAGGCTGTTACGAGTATCTGAAGAAGCATTTGAAAGTGCCGGTAGTACACGACAGCATAGCGGCTATCAAGATCACGGAGGCATTGGTGCAAATGGGCCTGACTCATAGCAAGGTGGCTTATCCGAAGCCCCGCACTCGGATGAGTCGTTATTTGAGAGAAGAATAGGAATCACTTGTCAGATGAGGTCGAAGAACAGATGATCTCACCCAGGTTCAAGAGTCGACCCATCTTATTTTGTCGCCATCCTGAACAATTCGTCCAATCGGCATGTGTCCGGCAATCACCAACGCATTTTCTCTTATAGCTGCTTTCCCTACGGCTTCACGACTTTTGACATTGGTGTGAGGGTCAGCCCAACTCGCCATCCACTGAGGATGTTCAACCTCGATTGAATGATGAAAGAGATCTCCTACGCAATAAAGAGTATGCCCATCTGAACTGACACGAAGAATCTGGTGGCCCGGAGTTTCACCCGGAGCCGAGATAATTTCGACACCAGACAAAAGCTCGCGATTCCCTTCGACTAGCTCCAACAAACCTGATCTCTCTAAGACACCGAGTGAACGATTTTTTTCATCCGGATCTATCAGCGACTCTGGGATATTCCGGCTTTCTCGGTCGAGACGCGCCATGAAATATTTGGCATTAGGAAAAGAGGGAACGTATTTCCCAAATTTATCTTCCCTTGTAACTCCAGCATAGTGATCGAAATGTCGGTGAGTTATAACAACATGTGTTACATCATCAGGCTTCACCCCATTCATGATGAGTTGGTCCTCTAGTTTAGGCGGCGGACTATAGTTGGTGGGAAAGTACTGGGAGTCACGTGGAGTAGTTAGATAATATTCATTTGGATCTACTAAAATCGAAGCATTAGGGATGCTGATATGAATGCTCCATGTCGGAGCTAGGAATTGCGTTCTGAATGAAGAGTCATACTCTGGAGGCCTCTCATTCACGGGAATTTCAACCATGTCTTCAATAGTAGCTAAAGAGTCCCCAATGTTAATCGCGAGGATCTTAGCTTGTCCAACTTGACAAACACGAACATCCTTTTCCATGATCGAAACATCGTTTCAAAAAGGCATATTAGAGTGCCTCGGACTGTCCTTTTCCCAGAAATTTCGACGGGGGTTGTAAATTGCGAGCAGAACTCATTCCAATTATTCACACCATCTACAGCGAGATGGCAAATCTTCAGCCCGAAAATGAAGTATTAATCATCGCTGATTCAAGGACTCCAAAATCTGTCACCGAGGCTTTCTTCGGAGAAGCTCTCGCTATGGGCGCAACAGCCCAGGTTTTACTTGTCCCCACGCCTCCACCACCCTCCTTGCAAACCGGACTTAAATGGTCGAAGACTGTGCACGCCGCAACCACCACTCCAGACTTGATTGTAGACCTGGCGATAGGCTACGCCGATTTTATCATGGATGCAGTCAAAAGAGGAGCGAGGGTAATTTCTCCGGGCGACGGCACCGGGAATATCCATTTGGAGGATACCTTGATGAGAACTATTGGGGCAGTTGATATTCGCAAGCTTCGTAGGGAATCGGAGCTAATAGCCGACTTGCTTACCAAAGGTTCATCACTTAGGATTACTTCGGATGAAGGGACGGATATAACCATCGATATCACTGGGTTAGTAG
Source organism: Nitrososphaerales archaeon (assembly GCA_030037995.1). Lineage (GTDB taxonomy): Archaea > Thermoproteota > Nitrososphaeria > Nitrososphaerales > CADDZS01 > DATLTL01. The sequence goes on from JASHPQ010000031.1 coordinate 3,679, forward strand.
GCAATCCTAATGATGGCTTTCTCTGGGATCCTGATAAAAAGGAGTGGCGTAACATCAAATGGGTTCTTCTGCCTCCTTCACAACCCGGTCTAGTGCTTCCCACTGGTTCTTCGAATGGAGTAATTGCTGCCGATGGCTTCATTCTCTACGAGCCCGCTTACAATCACGAGACGCCGAAGAGTCCGTTGAGGATTCGAGTCGAGAAAAGCTGGATAACAGAGATATCCGGCGATCCTCTAACCTCTACGAGGTTGAAGAACTGGCTAGAGTCCTTCGCACCTGACAAAACTCCCTACCATGGTCCGGTCCACTGCAATATCGGGACGAATCCCAGAGCCATGCTGACCCAGCATCAGGAGTTCGAAAGGCTCAGAGGTACGATAACGTTCGGATGGGGTGATAATTCAATGCTGGGAAGCTTGAAGGGACAAACGTTTGGTCTAGTAAAGTCCCCGGTCCACTGGGACTGTATGATTTTGCGCCCTACTCTCTACATCGATAATCGAAAAATCATTGATCATGGAGTCATGCCCTCGCTTGTCTGAAGCGAACCTTCTCTCGATGTCTTAGGACGTTCGTATACCTTGGGAACTTTTGGATCAGTTTCCGTACGCTATTCGCCTTTCGATACAGAATTTCTCGAAAACGGAAATAATTCCTAAACATGCCGAATCTCTGAATTAAGTCGCATCTTCCATGGGTATGATTACCGACCTTCTTGAAACCAATAAACGTCAATACAAGAGATGGAAGAAAAGGAAACAGGCAGAGCGACGAACTGAGAATTATCAACGATACAACAGCCAAACTCCAAGAACTTACTCGGACAACTCATCTGCTCGAACCTATTTTGTTGGTCCATTACCCCGATTTAACACGATGAAAGGAGGAGAATTGGTAAGGAGTTTATCTGAGAAGACGATTGCAGATTACCTCTTCACGCATAAAGTGGAATACGTCTATGAGAAACACATCAAACTCGACGGCAAAGAGATCAAACCAGATTTCTATCTGCCCGTTTATGATTTGTACATCGAGTTTTGGGGAATGCTAGAGAGGCCGGACTATTTCGAGACGTTCAAATGGAAAGTTGACATGTATCATAAGCATCACATCAACTTCATCGCCCTGAATCCCGAGGATTTGCCTAATCTAGAAGAAAGGTTTGGGCCAAAATTGCGTATTGCGATACGAAACCAAAGGCATAGCGCTTAAAGCTCACTAGCTCGCGCTTGCAAATTCGAAGTAAAAATATCAGACCTTGAGAAAGGGGTCTCTGAAAGACCTTACCTATATGGGCTTCGTCGGCTGAAATTCAGACTTGTACGCGAACAATGCCGGAACCCCACCGGTGTGCATGAAGCACACTGCCTCTTCTTTTCCGAATTCGCCACTCTTTACGGCATCAATCACGAATGCCAACGTCTTCGCAGTGTACACGGGATCGATAATGAGTCCCTCCTTTCTTGCGACGAGTTTCAACGCATCGTTCGACTTCTTTGTAGTAAAACCATAGCCTTTTCCAAAATATCCGTCTCGGACATCGACCTCGCTCTCCTGAAGTTCCACGTTGCTACCAAATAATTTGGCTGCTCCAGAGGCGGATTCGATAATCGTATCGACTATTTTCTTCCTCCGGTACGCCCCAACGTTCACCCCTACAACCCTGGTCTTTAGACCAAGCATCTTTACACCAAGAGCGAGACCCGCATAAGTGGGCCCTGAGCCATTTGCAACAACGATTCTATCAAGCTGTTGCATTCCAAGATGATCCACCTGTTTTTGCAGCTCGAATGCACATTCTGCGAATGCCGCCGCAGCCAGAGGTGACGAAGACATTTTCGGCCCAAGCACAAGCGGGTTAAACCCCTTTTTTCGCAGTTTTGTCGCTTCTTCCTGGAGATATTCCTCCGGATCTTCGTCGATTCCCATGTCTACGATTCGTATGTCAGCACCCATTATGTGATCAAGAAGAATGTTGCCATCCAGAATCCTGGGTTTGCTCTTGAATTGTGCTCTGCGAAGAACAAGTGATGGTTTCATTCCCAGCTTGATTGCGGCCGCAACGGTTTGCCGCGACCAGTTTGATTGAATACCGCAGGTTGTTATCACAGCATTAGCCTTCATCTGCTTTGCCTGTACGAGGAGATAGTCCAGTACTCTTGTCTTATTTCCTCCCATCGCAAGCCCGCTCATGTCTTCTCTCTTGACAAATAGTTTCACCCCGCCGAGCTCTTCCGTCAACCGTGGCATGAACTCGAACGGTGTGGGAAAAGTTCCGATTCCTACTCGCTCTAATTGTTGAATTTGCATGACGATAAAGATCTTCTGCGATCTAATACCCGGAATCTTGCGCTATTTAGACCTAGAGAAGGGAATCGTTCAAAGATTACTCACAAGACATAGAGAGGTGTAGCTATTTCGATATTCCCCAAAACCGAGGTTTGGGATTTCAATTAAATCATGAGGACATCTCTAAAGAGGTCTTACGAGACCGCGATCCTCCCGATAATGAGAAGCGCGCTCCATGCAAGTAGCCCAGACTTTCTTTAGTTCGCCGCATTTTCAGACCCAATTCTAGGCAATTTACCGAGATCCAAGGTCAGCCTGAAGAACACGATCCAATTCGTCTTCCTAAGAGACAAAAAATGAACAAACCCCAACTTGGCAATCGTCCGTATCCCTAACTGGCTCTCCGTTATAAGGAGGGTAAAATCGTTGATCTGAAAAAGCGCGCACGCCACGTCGGCCTCTCTCCCGGCAGGCAGATACAAGTTACTAGTATGATAACAGCTGCAGTATCTTCTAGTTCAAGATAGAAAACGAAGACGTACTTTCCTATTCAACATCCGCTTTGTCTGAAGGATCTTCAAGGATTCAATTCGGACACTGGAAAGAATTTGGTCCCGGGCGGGTGTATGTTTGGTTTACAACCTGTCCCGATGGAACGTAGAGTGTCAGGCATAGCACCACACCGTAAAGTTCTGAGTCTTCCCCGGCGACACTGTATTTTGACCCGTTGTAATTTAGGTTAAAATGATACGTTCCCAGTACGTTAGCCATTATTGTACCATTCGAATCGGTGGTCTTCGAACCAAGATTGAAATTGGGGTCGCTGCCAACAGTAGCACATCCCGAAACATATTCGGTCACCTGAACCGGCAATCCCGATACCGGTTCTCCGGTCTGCGAATTGATGACTGTCAATCCGATTGGGGCGGCGGGGGCATTAATTGTGCATTGTTGAGAGTTTCCATAAAGATACATATAAGATCCGATCGCTGATACAGCAACAACAACTATGAACATTGCAAGCGTCGCAATTTTGTAATTCGTTCTCATACGCACTTCTGCTCCGTTACCTTAGTGAAAGAACATTCTTCCGAAAGGCCCTTGGCCAAGGGGAAGCTCGTTCTCAATGATCTTGGTTGAATCAACGACAGCGACCCCCGTTTGAAGTAATATATTATGCAGTCTATTTAGTCTTTGAAGGGCTATCCTTTCGGTCGTCAGCACGAGCCATCGAACCATTCGTCAAGCGCAGTCACAAGAGCGTGTGGTCGTGGTGCCAGGAGATTGGTTCTGACAGGAGCTTCCACAGGTTATTCCGGTTAGGGCGAGAGCGAGTAAAGGTATTTGCAATCGATGAGACGCAAATTAAGATTGGGCGTGAGGAAGCATTTCTATTCATAGCTTACGAGTCGTTTGCAGATAGAATCTTGGGGTTGTTCTTTGCGTGGACGCCCAATTCCATATCCGTCGAGCTATTCCTGAAGAATTTGTGCAGGAAATATGGACGTCACCAGGTGTGGACTGATGGAGCTGATTGGTACTCCCTTGCATGCGAGTCCATGAGTCTGCCTCATCATGTTTATCCCCATTACAGTTGGATGTGGGAGATAACGGAGAGAGCTGTCCAGAAATTGAAGGATCGGCTGGAATCGTTCGACGATATGTTCCCTTGCCGCAGTCTAGGTGCGAGGTGTCACCTGAAGCATCTGTCGAACTGGCTCAACGCGTTTATCCTTCACCGACAGCCTGAATATCAAACGTTCATAGATAAAATAAAACATACGTTAATGATTACGCTAAGGTAACGGAGCAGTACCCTCGTCAAAAACTATCTCAGGACACAAGGTCTATACCAATGACCCAAGGTACGATATATTAAACGGCCTTTTGCTAACTTTTTTAGCCATGGCGATGTTGACGAAAGGACATGAAATCCATCCCCGCGTACAAACCGGAAGATTGCGACCGTCTGATAGTTGAAGCCGTCGAAAGAGAAGATCTCGAGACATCAGTAGCTCTTTATGAGCCCGATGCTGTGCTTTTCACTGAACCGGACCATATGATCAAAGGACACGATGCGATACGCAAACAAAACGAGAAAGGCATCGCGATGAAAACAAAATTCGAGATTCATGAAATCAAGACAACGATGAGTGGAGATGGCACAATAGCCATAACCCGAATGAAAATTACGACCATTGATAAAGATCCGAAGACCGGAAAAGAAGTGCGCAATCTAGTCAATACGGAAGAGGTCGTGAGAAAGCAGCCGGATGG
>JASHPQ010000032.1 GCA_030037995.1 Nitrososphaerales archaeon
TGGCAGTCGCGGAGGAGCTAGAAGGCGCCGATTCATAGCCCACGATCCGGCCTGTCCCGGCCGACGATCTCGATGCAGTTTCGTTCGCAGCCCTCGTTAAGTATAGTGTGTATTCAACGAAGGGCCTAGCGGCAGGACCATCCGCGGTTGACGAAATTCTCGAGATTGGAACGAAAAGCACGAGAAGCAAGAGAACCAGGAAAACGGATTTTCTGGAGCTCACTATCTCTCACTCGAATTCCCGGCAATCATATGATCGTTTCAGATCGCATCAACGCCGAAGAAAAACATTCGTCGTCTATTATCTGGGATCTCTTTTGTGCAATAAAGAAAATAGATTGACGATCTGGATCAAGGAAACCTGTCAGATGATTAGTTTTGCAAATTCAGATTGAGAATTTATAACGGATAAAAGAAGACATCACAGTACAACACTTCGTCGCTTACGCAAAGTGTTTTTTGAAAACTTGCAGTCCTCCTCGTCACAACTTCACTCATCAGAGACAGGGATTGGTATTCCCCGGACTTTGACCGCTGTGGGGGAGTGACTTTTTTTGGCGACGACCGTTCTCACCGTGAATGAAGTCACAAAGTCCTACGAAAAAAAAGGATCCCAAAGAGAAGAAGCTCAAGTTCTAGAGGTACTTAGTGGAGTGACCTTCGACCTGAAAGAGGGATCTCTCACGTGCATCATCGGCCCCTCCGGATGCGGCAAGACGACCCTGCTCAGGATTATCGACGGATTGATCGAACCCACCTCGGGCGAGGTAATCTTTGACGGCAAACCAGTGCGATCCCCTCCCGCAAAGATGGGCTTTGTCTTTCAGCAATTCGGCCTGCTCCCGTGGAGGAGCGTGACCAAGAATGTGGAATTCGGTCTGGAGCTGCGCGGAGTGGACGCGCAGAAGCGCAGGGAGATCGCCGAGAAGTACCTCCAAATTGTTGGTCTCCAGGGATTCGAAAGTCATTACGTCCACGAGCTTTCCGGGGGAATGCAGCAACGGGTGGGCCTCGCTCGTGCGCTCGCGATAGATCCAGACGTGCTTTTGATGGACGAGCCATTCGCCTCGGTAGATGAACAGACGCGAGAGATCCTCCAGAGACAGCTCCTTCAGATCGTGAAGGGAGTGACTCCCAAGACCACTCTTCTCGTGACTCACAACGTGGATGAGGCGATCTTTCTTTCTGACGAAATAGTGCTCCTGACCACGCGGCCCGGCAAGGTGAAGGAGATCATACCGGTCAATCTCCCGCCCGAGAGATGGACCTACGACCTGAGAGCCAGACCGGAGTACGGGTACATCAGAAATAAGGTCTGGAGGTTCCTAGAAAGTGAAATCGTAGAAAAGGGAGGCTTCGAGGCTTACGGGTTACGATCCGCCTCATAAAGGGACTACCCAGGCCGTCCCGGCAGTCGACCTCGAGAAACGAGGTGAACGCGATAGCGGCGGTGGCGTGAAATCCAAGATTGGTAAGGATCTTTATCGCAGAGATTCCAAGAAGCGAGGCAAAAATTCTCGAGATATTCCTTCCAGCGGGAAACTGCTGATCTCCCTGGGAAGCTTTGCGGTCTTTCTCGCACTCTGGCAGGCAGCTGCGTACTATGCAGGGAACTCCGCGATTTTGGCGGGACCGCTCTCGGTGCTGGACGCGCTGGCCTCCATGCTCCAGATCAGCTCAACACCGGGTATGCAGGGGTTGCAAAATGCGTACGCCGCCCTCTTTGAGACTCTGGAAGTGGTCGCTCTGGGAATCAGCCTGAGCGTGGCGGTGGGAATACCGGTAGGCGTGATCATGGGCCGGTGGAAGGCGGTGGAAATGATCCTCGAGCCATGGATCACCGCTACCAACGCGATTCCGGTAGTGGTCCTCATTCCGGGTCTCTATTTTTCGATCGGAGGAGGGCTATGGGCGGACGTGTTCATCTCCTTTGTCCTTTCCGTCTTCTCAGTCATCATCAACACCCACGCGGGCGTACGGTACACGAGCAACTCCCTCGCCGAGGTCGGGAAGACATTTAGGGCAAACGAAAGACAGTTCATCACCAAAATAGTTCTTCCCTCATCCTTGCCCGATATCCTTGCGGGCATCAGGATCGCGGTGGGCCGCGCTCTTCTGGGTGCCATAATGGCCGAGACGCTCCTGGGGGGAAACCACGGGTTGGGAGGACTCATGTGGACGTATGAAGAAATCCTGAACACGCCGTCGATGATGGCGATGGTGGTGCTGATTGCTCTTGTCGGCATATTGCTGCTCCAAGCGCCAAAGATTCTGGAGCGGCGGATGTTCCGCTGGAAAGAGGGAGAGAGGCTCGCGAGGGGCATCGGCCGATGAATCGCTCAGTCTGGAGGTACCTCGTGTTGGGAGGCTCCGTCCTTTTGTTTGTCTTGATCTGGTGGACGGTGGCTGCCCTCGTGAACAACCCGCTGGCAGTCGCGGGCCCGCAGAGCACGTGGAGCGAATTTGTCCGGTTATTCTCCGATCCAGCGGTAAGGTCGCAACTCGCCAGCGGGGTCCAGACGACCCTCGGATCGATCTTCCTCGGATTCGGATTGTCAGTAGTGGTCGGAGTCCCCGTGGGGATCCTCATGGGGAGGTACCTCGTCGTGGATCTCTTCCTCGACCCCTGGGTAAACTCCTGGTATTCGGTTCCCGCGATAGCGTTTGTACCACTGACCATGAACTGGACGGGAGTCACCTGGGTGAGCGCCATGCTCACAGCCTTTCTCGTCGCCGTCTTTTCCATAATCATCAATGTTTACACCGGCGTGAAGAACTGCAGCCGCTCTCTGGTGGAATCTGCCCTTTCTTACGGGGCAACGCAATCGCAAGTCATGTACAAGGTGATTTTGCCAGCTTCGCTCCCGAGCACGATGACGGGCCTGCGTCTCGGGATTTCTAGGGCGGTAGAGGGCGTGATCATCGCGGAAATGGTGTTCACCGTGATAGGACTCGGCGGGATGATCGACGCCTCCGCAGACAAGCTCCAGCTGGCCCTTTCATACTCCTTGATTCTGGTCTTGGCTGTCATTTGCATTGCGCTAAGTCAAGGGATGAAACTCGTCAGCGGAAGGGTAGTTGCTTGGAAGGAATCCCAGGCACTGACGCGTAGTTAGAATAGACGAATACTCCAAGGGCCAACGATACAAAAAGCCTGACAAACTTTTCTGTTTAGCGAGCTGATAGTAGTCTTGCGACCTGGATGGATCTCATGAAGAATGAAAAGCACGTTATTCAAAAGATTCGTCCTCTCGTTAAACTCTTTACTCAAGATGCGATAATGAGACTATCTGCGAAAGCGTACCGTCAGCCTGCATAGTCCATGAATTCAAAAAATTTGGATACGATCCTTTATATGCAATAAATCGAACATATGTTTGATTTTTCATACAACATGAAACTCCATTCATATCTTGAGCAGGTTGTTGGTAACAAAACCGCGATCACTTTGGTCAGGGCCTTGCTCACCTACCGCGGCAAGGTCTTCACCGTAAGAGGTCTAGCTGAAACAACCGGTGTGTCTCCAAGTGAAGCTTCTTTAGTTGTAAAACATTTGGAGGAGGCGGGAGTTCTCAGACTTCAGCCGGTGGGGAGATCCTTCCTCATTACCTTGAACGAGCAGAGTTTCATTCTTCGAAGGATAATGAAACCTATCATCAATGCAGAAAATGAAACCATGAACGAACTGATCAAGCTGTTACGGGAATGTTTCAAGGGTAGGGGAAACAAAATTTCTTCTGTCTATCTCTTCGGAAGTGTCGCGACGGAAGAGGAAAAAAAGGACAGCGACATTGACATACTCATAATCTCCAGCGATTTCGAGCTGGCAACGGTTGTCGTTTCAAGGGCTCGGGAAAAGGTGGCCGAGGTTTTCAATAAAGAGTTGTCGCCGTTGATTTTCAGCGAAAGCGAGTTCCTCGGGAAAATGAAACAGAAAAGCAAACTGGTGGAGACTATCAGATCCAATCACATTCTCGTCTCCGGCAAAGATCTTTTCGCAAGGTGAAGAAGACTAAAATTGAGAGCAGTGGATCCTAGCCAATCCAAGGGCTACCTGATAAAGTCAGAAAGTTCGCTGCAAGTAGCAAGGATGGCTTTGGAAATAGGGGCGTATGACAGTGCCGTCATGAACTCCGTGCATTCAGCCATCAACTCTCTCGATGCTCTTACCGCTTCTTATCTGGGCAAAAGAGCCTCTGGTTCCCATACTAGTGCTCTCGAACTGATCAAGGGAATCTTTACTGCTAAGGAGCTTTCCGAAATTGCGAGACAGTTCACTTCCCTGATGAGTCTGAAAAATGCTTCAGAATATCAACCAGACCTGATGAGCAAGGCCGATGCAGAGACGTCCGTACAGAGAGCAGATCGCATTCTTGTCAAAGTGAAAAGTAAACTGCGAGAGAAAAAGTAGCTGGCTGGCGCACTTCTTCTCGATTAAGCCTTTCCTAGTTTCACTTTGTTTGGGCTCCAAAGAAAAAGAATGTAATTAACGAGGTGCAGATCGAGTCCCAGATTCTGACTTCACGGCAGTGGAAACTCAATCTGAGCTTATTGTTCCGTCAGGATATTCTTTAGATCTGAAAGTCCCGAGTTCTTGGATAGCTGCGCGCACCAGATACTTTGGAGCTTGCCTGTCTAGTCCATAAATAGGAGAATTCATTGCTTCAAATTGAAAAAGTACTTTCTGACCTCATACTACCTATAGGTACGCAGGAGATCCCTCCACGGTATCGGGCCTCTTTTGGAGCGAGCTTGACGGTACGATGTAAAACGTGCAGGCTCGTGATAAGATCGATGGTCTAGGCTAACTTTACGCAGTCGGGGCCGGCGACGATACCTCGGCCGCAGCCTGGTACGCCGTCCGGACATGGGGCCGCTTCAACAGCGCCGGCGAGGGATACGGGATGTCCACGGTCCCCGCGAGCATGAAGATCACGGAGTACACCGTCTGGTAGATTCTCGTAAACACGAAGGGCACGTTGGTCTGGGGATCAGCAGACAGCAGCTTTTCGATCTCGGATTCTTCGCCAGAGATCTTGGC
>JASHPQ010000308.1 GCA_030037995.1 Nitrososphaerales archaeon
ACTTATTGTCCGAAGGAAAACAAACACACGGCTCACACCGTTAGTCTCTACAAGGCCGGGAAACAGCGCGCTACGGCCGTCGGAGCACGCCGGCATGAGGAAGACATTCATGGGTACGGGGGGCAAAAGTTCCCGAAACTCGTCAGGACGGCAAAGACGACCAAAAAACAGATACTGCGTCTGAAGTGTAAGGAATGTGGTAAGATCGTCACTCGACTGGGCATTCGGTTGCGAAAGCTCGAGATTGAGCAATAATCCTGAGGGAATTAGTTCGAGGTTAAAGAAAGGTGGTATTGAGCATGGTTAGAAAGGAAAGGGTGTTCATTCCGAAGCCGAAAAGCGAGTTTCTCTCCGGGGTATGCGTGAAGTGCGGTACCGAGAATATCTTTTTTTCCAACAGCACGAAGGAAGTAAAGTGCAAGCAGTGCGGCGAAGTTCTAGCTTTTAACACGGGCGGAAGGGTAGAATATTCGGAGAGCCTCGGTCCTGAAGTAAAAAGGCTGGACTACACTTAGGTCCTCCGGAGGTGTTCGCGGATCGAGGCGGGTATGAGGTCAATTCCTCAGCTTCGTCTTTGGACTAATATCCGCGAAACCTATTTACCTCTGCTCCGCAACTATTCCTCCACTGAAAATACAATCAGACAAAGGGAGTTTATTTAGTATAATTGACGATTGAAAACGCTCCGCCCGTGCAATCGATGCCCGATGAAGGTGAGCTAGTACTTGCGACGGTTAGGGAGATTACCGCTCATGGGGTTTATGTAACTCTTGACGAGTACAACAGGCTGCCTGCATTTCTACACATCAGCGAAATCGCCACAGGCTGGGTGCGAGACATAGAGCGGTACGCAAAGCCGGGACAGAAAATCGTTCTAAAGGTAATCCGGATCAACAGGATTAGAAAAGAAATAGATCTTTCTCTGAGGCAGGTCTCCGGTGAGGAAAGACGCGCGAAAATAATCGAAGTCAAAAAGACCGAGCGTGCCACCACAATTGTCGACGCGTTAAAGGCGAAGCTGAACAACAATGAAGCTGCTGTAAGAAAAATCACTGATTCGATACTGAACCAGTACGACTCGCTATACGACGGGTTTGAGGACATCGCCCGCCGCGGGCCGAAAGCTCTCCAAAAGCTCGGTCTGGAGATTCAGCTGGCAGAACCTCTGGAGCAAATTGCGAAAGAAAAGATCTCCATTCCCATTGTCGAAGTCCGAGGAGTGATGGATATCCGAGTAAAGACCTCGAACGGCATCGAAGTGATAAAGAGTGCTCTGCGTTCGGGGGAAGAAGTCAAAACTTCCGGTGCACAAGTCAAGGTCACTTACTTAGGTACCCCGAGATACCGATTGATCGTCAAAGCAGAAAACTACAAGGTTGCTGAACGCGGACTGCAGAACGCACTGGAGCGGATAAAGACGGTTCTAGAGAAGAGTAAGGGAAAGTTCAGTTTCACGAGAGAGGAATCCCGTAAACAGCTTGAATAGGCTGCTTCGCAAGTGCAAAGTCTGCCAGAAGTACACCCTCGAGGTCAAGTGTCCCAGATGTGGTTCGGATGAGGTAGTCCCTCCACACCCGCCCAAATTTTCTCCCGATGACCGGTATTTGAGATATAGAGTTCACGAAAGGTATCAATCCGACAAGTAACTGCAGGATTTAGGACAGCGGAGGATCAAGGCCTCTGAATATTCACACTTTCCAGGAAATTCGCCTTGAAAAAAATCTCAAGAGACAATTGCTCCGTACATGAGACAATTGTCCCCGATCCTTTTGTGCAGCTTTCAATAGCTGAAGAGTAGCTACATCTGATGCACTACAGAGTGCGCCGGCCTTTCGGCCAGCATGACTACCGCCGTACTTTTCCCGGTCACTTTGACGTGCAGTCTTGTACCGGGCGTGACTATCGGGTGATTCTTGTAGAACGGCTTTATGCCGTCAATCCTCCCGACATCCACCCCCTGCCAGAGGTTGTGCATCTTGGATCTGTACATACGGCCCTCATAGTCTATTAGGACGATTGGTTCTCCTGGCTTTGGAAAGTATTGTCTGTACTCTTTCGGGATTCCGAGCCTGCCACCCTCGATCCACCAGTCCTTCACCTGGGTATCGAATTCAACAGCCATGACCTGTTGAGTATCCGATCTCGGCGCGTACGATGATGTTGGAGACGCTGATGACGTTTCGTTCAGATATCCGCTGTTGTCTATGCTCATTGGAAGTTCGGCCAGCCTCCTTGGCCGAGGGTGATTTAATCCTAGCTTTATGTCAATATCCCTTGACATTGGTCATGCACGGATAGCGGGCCCAGCTAAACAGTTCTCTACCCTTTTTGCATATCTCATCATCTACAGGGCGTCAATTCTTTTTTATCATGGTCAATGCACACTTCGATACACTCTATTTAACTACCTGGCCTATCGCGCCTAAAAATTCACCCAAAATATATCGGAAACGGATACATGCGGCAGGCGATATTGTAAGAAAGTTTTCACAGAAAAGGCCAATTACTTGCGTCAAAGAAAGCCAAAAACATCGTTAAGGGCGAACAATAGGATCTACCTTCTTGAGACTGGGAATTTAGGCGGCCTCTCACTTGCGAAAAGATTTCGCGTAACTTCAAGGCAGACAAATCGCTCAGAACTATCCCAAGATACTATTTCGTCAAAAAGATAGTAAAATTCAGCGCGTGAAGATTATCTAAATACTAATTGGAAACGGAACGATTTAAGTTAGGGCAGAACGGTCTCTACCGGACCAGCCACTTTCACAGTTGTTCCAAGTTTGAAAGATGTGAAGGTACCTGGGCCTAAAAATAATCGAAGGACAATTCCCCTGTCTTTATAACAGAGAAACCGGCCACTATTCTACTGTCATGACCACCCAGAAGAAGGTGTTCACTCGTGTGAATACTGGCCTGGTCAAAGAATACTCTTGGCTGCCGGAATCCTCATGGCGGCTTTTTCTGTCTACATCACGTACCTATTTCTAGCATCACCACAGGTATGGAGGCAATGAATTTGCCCTTGGCTGTGTAGTCGTTTCGCTTGTACTAGGTGCTGTCATCTGCATGGCGTCCAAGTATCACACGGCGCTTGGGATCGACATCCCCTAGCTTGTAGAGAGATTCCGCCTAAATGAGATCGAGATATGATTCGGCTTTTATTCTCATATAGCCGACGGCCGATCATTTTCTTCTAAGCGCCAGTACCACCGCCGCGAGCGCTATTACAACCGCTGCAACAATTCCGCCCTCTAATACGATGCTGCTAGAGGCTGACGATCCTCCTGCGGGCATGGCTGATGCAGTAGTCGTTAGCGTGACAGTTACAGGCGAGGAGGTCAGACTCTGCGATGCCCCTGGACTCTGCGTAGTTGATCCTCCTTGCTCTTGCGCTAAAACACTAGCAGGAATACCCGAAGGAGAGTTTGCAGCAGTTCCCTGCGAACTGGCGCCTTCAACTCCGGGAGCCACAATCGATGGGGGGGTGGACACGACCCCCTGAGGGTATGCCCAAAAGTTCTGCTGCTGCGCCGTGAGGGTAATGTTGGTTTGCTGGAATGGGGGCGTTATTACTGCAGAGCCCGCCACGCCCACAAGGGTGGGCTGCCAGTAAGCGGTCACGTTCACGGATTCGCCCGCGACGGTGACTTGGGTTGTGACTTGGGTCTGAGGTAGATTAACGGGCAACCATTCCCACGCAGTAATCTCGAGAGGCACATCCGGAACGATTAGGGTTACGCTCCCGTTGCTGCCGGTCTGATTACTCATCGAGAGCGTCGACCCCGGATAGTACCAGCTGTCTCCACCTACCACCGAAGCATAAACGCTAGCTCCACTTGCCAGAGTTCCGTTGGCATACTTTGCCAAAACCGTCAAAGTAACACTCTGTACACTGCTAAGCTCGGTCGTGGAGATCGTGATGGACTTTGAGGAATTCACTGTGACCATAGAATAACCGTACTCCTGCTGATAGCCGTATGGACCACGATAAACTATCGCCTGATTTGCGGCTGTAGATCCAAGCGGAACTGGAGGGGAGGTTGAATAGCCATTGGAAGAGCCCGCGGTCACCGTGAACACGTAGTTCCCTTCGGGGAGCTCGAAGGAAAACGCCGGGTAAGAGCTTTGGGAGCTCGCCACTATTCCTCCAGTTGTATTGTAAACAGTCATCGAAAAAACGTTCAAGCTGGTATTTTGCGGCGTAACGAAGACTTGCACGTTATCAAAAGAGGGAGAGGAACTCGAGGCCGCAAACGACGTTGTTCTAGGCCCGAAGAGCCCCAACCCCGAGATAGCTAGGAGGAGTGAGAATATACTTACTTGTATCGCGATTCTCTTTGTAATCGATGTTTCGAACTTCATTAGCAGTTCACCAACTTGATAGGCCGCTAAAGCAGTCTATAATCGTAGGGTATCGAACGAGTGTTCGTTGTGGACGAACGCCCCACCAGCAAGCATGATGTCCGTTTTACTATTGCGAAAATCGATACAGTCTTCTTGGGACAAGACGAAACCTCGAGCGAAACAGTTGCATGGCTTATCATCCATCTCAGGCCGTTATATCGGACGCCTCACACAAACTACGTTTCCCGAAAAACAGCGACAGAATAGAGTCCTTGGTAAAGTACAGGCGACCAGCATACTGTAACTTTCTCATTCAGGAGACGACATTGACAGAAATCATGGCATAGCCCGTTGCGCCGTTCGGAAAGGTATCTGTCTGCTCTGACGTCTGTAAAGCACCGGTTCCATCGGTCGCTCTCGCCAATATCGCGTATGAGCCGGTCTGGGAGGGTGTCCATGCAAAGGCCCAGAGAGTCCAGGTGTTGCTGGCGAGGGATGGCTTTAGAGTAGCTGTCTGCCAGGTCTGTCCGTTGTCAGTGCTTATCTCCACTTTGGAGATGCCCCGAGCTCCGGCGTAGGCGTAGCCCCCTAGCGGAATCGTCCCCTTGTTCTGAGATAGACTCTCTTGGGCACCGTTTCCGGGGACAGTTATGAAGGCTACGGTTTGCACTACGCCAGTGGGCGACCACCCGCGCGTCTGCCAGTAACCCGAATAGCTCGAATCAATAATCTGGATTTTTCTTACCCACTTCGCACTCATCATTCCGTACAGTCCCGGGATCACCGCTCGGAGCGGGTAACCGTGACGTTGCGGCAGCGTAGCTCCATTCATTTCGTAAGCGACCATTGAAAGGCTGTCCATGGCTGTCGAGATGGGAATGGCCACGCTGTAGCCATCGACGGAGTAAAACACGACATTTTGCGCGCCCTGCGGCACCCCGCCTGCATCTGAAAAGAGATCTGAAAGTTTCACTCCGCCCCACAGCGCGTTTGAGATGAGGCCTCCGTTAATCAGGTTGCTGACGCACTCGAATGTGTTGTACTCCGTCGTCAAGGGTAAATCTTGAAGATCAGCAAGAGAATAGGTCTTGCCGCTGCCCTCGACACCGGCTACCTGCAATGACCAAGTAGAGGCGTTCACGGAAGGATCAAAAATGTCGATAGCAACGCGGTAGAAATTCGCATCTGAAGTCACCTCGGAATCGACCAGGCCGGCGAGACGAGGATCGTCGAAAATAGAAGGAGCATCAGCGAGATTTATCGGGGTCCCGGGGACACTAGAGTTCGAGCTCGGAGGTGCGGGGGTCGAGGCCGAGCTCGATGCGGAGAGAAGAGAGTCGAGACTTGTGACCATCAGGGCAAGAGCTACTAGCGCGATCCCACCCTTTTCAATAAACGACCTGCGCGAGACCTCAGGAGATTCTCTGACTCTGAAGGTTGCAGATTGTGATATTGGTGTGCCGGCCTTCCCCGGAACAAATATCTTGACGTTTCCGTATTCCCACGAGAGCACGGCGCCGTAGACAAAGTTTCCAACCAAGAGTGCGATCGGAAAAAGCCACACTGTCGTTGAAGCATTTCCGATTCCAGATGCAATGCCAAAAACAGAGTTGCCGGTCAACGGGAGAACGATCAAACCGAAGAATAACCAAGGAATTACGGAGAAAATCATGAATTTTTCAAAGCGCGAGATGTTCCTCGCAAGCATCCGCGGCGCAAACGATCTTTCAAAGATCAGACCAAAGATTCCATAGACCAGAATGGCGATCAGGGTTGCTATTATCAGCCCTAAATCTCCCGCGAAATCCCCTAAAGCTTGGACGGAAGGTTCCTGCACTGATTCCGGGATTATTTTGAGAAAGGCTTCAAGGGCCGCTTCTGGTGGAAACGGCGCAATGCTCCCAAGTCGTAGAATAAATAGAAAACCGAGAGAAACGATGCCGGCAAAGGCTCCCCTTTCGAGCGGCGCAAGAACTCCGCTCCCTCTATTGATCTTCGCTGTCAAGCTGCTCACGATCTTAGTTATTCTAACTGTGGTGGCTTCCGCGAACCAGCGTTTTCCGACAATATCCTACCAGACACGGAGGACCAGATTCGCCTGGCCTACTTCTTAACAGAAAGGACGCGCGAATTTATCTAGTTTGTTACAAATCTTTTCCAGATTGCTCAGGCGATGACTTTAGTACCATGTTCAATTTTTTCGTGATCTCGTCAAAGAGATCCAAATGAGTCTCCAACCAAGGCGTAAGAAAATACATGAGACCGTAATGCTCTCCCTGTGGTGACACTAGAGCATTTTTCTTGAGTACCTCAATGTGATGCTGCACAGAGCGATATTCGAGAGAGAGTTTCGTAGCCAGTTGATTGAGGTTGCTTGGCCTGTCCCTGAGCTCTTGGATGATCCTCGCCCGGTTCTCTCCTCCCCGTGTACCCCCAAGTAAGTACCATAACAGTCTCCTGAGCTCAGGATCGTCGGGCATTTTTCATCAAGAGGCCACGAAACGGATTTCGCACGGGATTGATGAATTTGCACACTTAATAGACTTTTAAGAGATGTTGAAAAATGGTTAAAGGCAAATTCGAAGACTCCTGATTTTTGTAGAGCATCTGATCTTCCATTTGGACGTAATGATGGACATTGCGGTCGTTTTCGCGACCCTGAACTCCATAATTCTGATCTCTCTGCTGATCATTTACGGCAGAATTGTCACGAAGACGCGGGCCTCCTACTCCATCGGTTTGATGCTATTCGCACTTTTTCTGCTGGCGCAAAACGTAGCAACGATATATTCGTATGTGGCTATGGCTCCGTTTTTCGAGCCCAAGGCGCTGCCCTATCTGTCAACCATCTCTGCGCTGGAGTTCGTGGGACTAGTCGTCCTTGCTCGGATCACGTTTTGATTCACGATAACAGAACCCTTGTTGCACAATCGAGCTTTTTGACAATAAACTACTCTAAGAATATTGGAAGATAGTCCCTCGTAAAAGGAACTTAGAAAAGTTTCATTTCCGGGACACTCTTTACGCTATTCCCCGATGACGACTACTATCGTAGTCCACGTATTGTCTACGCAATACCAGAAAATGCTATGCACTAGACAGGCAGCAAAAGGGAATGACCCGGTAAAGCGCCACGCCTTCTGGCACGACGCCGGCGCTGATTATTCCAGCGGAGGAGATCTTCCAGACCTGTCCCGTCCAAAGGTTCTGCACCAAGTACCCGGCAGGATCGCTCGGAAGGCCTATGGCAGATGTCGTTGTCCTGATTGTATCATTGTGGGCTGCTAGGTTCGTGTTTGTGTTGAAGAGCCCGACGATCGCATCCCCAGCGGACTCTACTTTGGCAAACACCTGAGCGGTTCCCATGTCAGATATTCGAGATGCGTCAATCGAGTCCTGGTCGACCTCTATGACCTGGCGGTTCATAAGAAAGCCCAGGTCGATGGGGTCGAGAGCACTGCTAGAACCATAGTGGTTCGTCACCTTACTCGTCAGATCACTGCCGAGAATTAACGGCGCCGAGCCGAGGGCCCACAAGCTCAGCTGGCTCTGCTCAGCAGCGTAAGGCATCCCGCTGTTCGCAGGACCGTCGCCCACCTCGATCGAGTCGTAATCATTGAAGCCGCCGGGTCCACCATAGGGTTGCCAGTTCGCCACACCGTCGAACCGATCCATCCAGTGAGAGTAGCTGGTCAACGGGAAGACGCTCAGGCAACCGGTGTAGGGTGCGCTGTTACAAGCGTTGGCGCTTCCTTCATCCGGGCCGTTGATTTCGATGTCAGGAAGAAATTCCCACTGGTTGGAGTATTGCTTGAGTGCCGGGGCGATTTTAATCGTGAAGCTGCCCTGAGTAGTGTCGAGAACTATCGGACGCCCGGACTGCTCAATTGCGGCTGCCCAAGCTCTGATGTCCGGTACATTCCGGTTCGTGATACCGTCGAGCTTGACATAATCTACTCCCCAGGACGCGAGCTCATCGACCACGGAGTCCACGTACGCCTGAGCGCCAGGCTTGTTGTAGTTCAAATCGACCATTCCACCGCAGTTGTAATTGTTCTGGGGGATCTTGGTCGCGATCTCATCTGCCGTGTACGGGGTACCCAACACCGGCGTGTTCTTTGCGACCGCTTGCATGGAGATCCCAGCAGTCTCGTAGATTCCGAATTTCAATCCGAGACTATGTACGTAGGCAGCAAGGGCCTTGATGCCATTCTCGGAACCTATATTCGGATAGTTTGTCGTGTTGATCACCCATCGACCGTACTGGTCCACATTTGGTCCTTGAGGTCCTGGACACTGGTACCAGCCGTCGTCAATATTGACATATACATAACCGACTGACGCGAGCCCGGTGGAGACTAACGCTTGCGCCTCGCCCTCTACTTCAGTAATGTTGGCATTCTCTCTTAGGAAGCTCCAACCACTCCAGCCCATCACCGGAGTCTGATCGACAGACAGCTTTGGCGGATTAGAAACAGCTGAGGATACCTCCGTCGAACTTGGAGCTACATAGCCGGTATATGCCACCGCCATGTCTTTCGTTTGGGCGCTTAGTGAATCTGCTCCTGCAGCCAAGATGATGGCGGAGATAATGATAACCAAAGCACTTTTGGAAAAACCGAACGTATTATTCCGAGAAAATTGCATACTCTCTAAATTTGCTAGCGTCTCGATAGCAGAAAATAAAGTTTTGTTTGATGTCTTCTAGTATATTGACTGGATCGTGAGAGAATTATAAAATTCCTTCAATTATCTGAAAAAGATGAATTAGATGGCAGCAGCTACAACGGATCATTCCGTTTCCGAATTTTGAAGCTCTGCACATTCATGATGTTAGATTTCTAACACATATCATCTGGCGATAATTTTCTCTACTCGCAAACCACAGACTATTTTCTCGAGTTCAGAAATCCGTCGGATGATAGCAACGGTAGCAGACGGGCGACCCATCTACGACAGTAAAGCTAGGACAGGTGTAGCGGGATCCTTTTTTGAAAACGTAAGGTATCAATAGCTTGCAGCTCTTGCAGACAAGCTTCTCTTCCTGCAGATTCTTTCTCAGTTCTTCATCCATCTCTAACGTCACTCCAGTCGCAAGATAACAGAGTCAGATCCGACGCCGAGCGTATCCATCTTTCCGTCTTTGGGATTCTGCTTTTTTTCTACCGAGAGTATCTTCGAGGGCGACTTGATTTCCACCTCCCCCGACCTATCTATTGTGATAGAAACATTTCGTTCGAGAAAGATCGAGAAGTTTGCATGACCCAGACTGGTGGTGAAGTACGTTACAGATCCGTCCCTGTCGACTTCGATCCTCCCCTTCTTGAATTTTGCCTCGAAGACTTCCCCCGACATTGGATGGTAGATCTCCAGGGTCAAGCACTCTTCTCCAGGACTGGTGCCGGAAGCTTTCCCACCCCTTATGTCGAAATCCAATACCGGCATAGTGCCATCTGCAGTGAAATAATATTTTTTTGATTCAAGGGATTGTCTGGGGCTATTCCCAGTAGGCGGTGAGCTGCTCATTAAACAGAATTCGAAAAATTTCAGTATAAACCGATCTAGTCTCTTCGGTGTTGTAGCAGAATAACTCTCAGTAGAACGAGGTTATCCTTCATCTTTCGATTAGTTTAGAAATGAACGAATTTGTTTTAGACGGTTCGACTGAAAATTCTCGTAGCCCATTGACGAATGGAGGGGATGGTATCCAAACCGATAATAGGTTTGAATCCAAACTCGGAGGCTGGTTATTTGATCAACTCAGAGGCAGATGGAATGACGGATGAAGCGATCTCGGTAATTTTGAATACCAGATCCCAACGAGCTGGTCTGGTTTGTAAAGGGCAGCTAGAAGGACATTCCCAAGTAGTCTAGCTCTCGTTTTGATTGCGAGGCAGAGGCTACTCCGGCGGAATCTCAGAGAATATCGTCCTGAGCGTGGTACCC
>JASHPQ010000033.1 GCA_030037995.1 Nitrososphaerales archaeon
ATGTTTCTGGCACTTCGCTTGAAGCCCAAAAGCGGTACGCTGACGGCATCAAGGACTGTCTTGAACGATTTTTGGACAACAAGCCGATAGAGCGGGATTATCTGATCGTTGAGGGAGGAAAAGTGGTGAGCCCGAGCTATTCTTACGCTTTTTCCAAACGGTAAAAGGGAGCTTCAGCGGACGTATTCACGAGCTGCTGCAGCTTCTTGATGATGAAAGAGAAGGAGCAGGCTTCCAACCCTCACCAATCACTCGTGCTATTCAAGTTCTGGTTGTTCAAGGGAAAGAAAGCCAAGACATTTTTTCTGCAGTTCTTTCAGCATATGCTTTTGGTCATCGTGATCTTCACAACGGCAACTCTTTTCACAAACTACAACATAGTCTTCGGGAACATTTCAAAGCTGTTAAACCAAGGAGAGGCAGTGGATCTCAACAGCAAAACTCTTCCCGCAAGCCTGCCATCTCTTTCCTCTTTTAATTGGAGCCAGCTCAACAACCCCTTTGGACAGCTGATCTTGGGCTCCGGTTCCGGTTTAGTTGTGACCGAAATGAATCGCGTAATGTTGTTCGCGGGGATCCTAACCGTTGGGTTATTGATATTGAGGGAGTCTTGGAACAGCTTTCACCAGAGCAGGCTGACTTTCTTGCAGCTCGAACAGCCGATCAGGGGCGTCCTTTATCACGGTGCGAGCAGGCGCTCGGTCGTGGTATTCAATCTAATGATCACGTCAATACAAGGGGCCTCTGCTTACGTCGTAGGCATAGCGGTCTCGACTTTGGTTATCATACCGCTGATTGAGGCAAAACTCGGAGACACTTTCTTCAACTTTCTCCTCTCATCGATCCCGGTTACCTCATACGTTGTCGTCGCGATTCCAGTTTTGATGACGCTCTTCGTTTCCCTGGCCTACTTTTCGTTCAGAATTCGCAGCGTTAAGTTGAACTGATGGCCCGGTAGTTGGAATTAACCGTACGGCGAAGCTTGGTCTCTTGACTTTATGCCAGCGATGGCGTTGAGCGCCGGGTCAGAATATTTACTTCGCCTCGCGAGCCATCTTGCCAAGTCTTCAGCTGTGACGAGCCCGGCCATCACCCCTGTCTGGTCGATCACTACCGTTCGCCTCACTTGGAAGGTGCTCATCTTTTCAGCAATTTCCGTAATAGTCGATTTCCTATTCACGGAGATGAGAGGTGCCGTCATTATATCCTGAATCAACACTCGAGCCGGATCTATGCCCTCGGCGGTAATCTTGTTTAGAATGTCCCTTTCAGTTACTATGCCGACCACCCTTTCATTTTTCAGAACGACCAAATACCCCAGACCTTTTCTCGTCATCAGCTCCACAGCTTTCTTCACTGTGGTGCCGGTCTCGGCCGTTAGGACATCGGTCGTCATAATTTCCTCTGCGAAGTGTTCCTGAGATTGCAACGCTGCGTCTACTTCGCCGGTCAATTGATGGTTAGCTTTCCCTGTAGCGTAGCTGACTCGGCCGATATTTAGTCAAAATGAACCGGCCCTTCTGATTTTGGCTACACCTTGCCTTCAGAATCAAAGTTAACCCCGGATTTTTGCCCTTTACCTGAGTCCCACGAGCTTCAGCCGGCCGGCCCCTCTCCCCGCGGCATGTATTGTCAAAACCAAGAGGGCCAATTCCACGCGCGCGTATGCTTTAGTAATTTGCCTAGGGCCCCCTCGGAGGCAACGCATGCGGGGGCGAGCAATAGTAATTTGATAGATCCATTGAATTTTGATGGCAACGATGGCCAGCCTCCTTTTCGGCAAGATTACCAAAGTCCAGCTCGTTTTGCCCTCTGTCATTAGGAAAGAATTGTCAATTACATTCAGAAAAATATTGAAATATTGAAAATTAATCGCGAAATCCGGGGATCCATCAACACTGCAGCCACTACTGATCAACTTCAATGCCTTCCTGCCCAAAACCTACGTTGACATCGGGGGCGCGGTGATAGCCGTCGCAGTAATTCTAGGAGTCTTCTACGGGGTACTGAGGTGGAGGAGGGCAATCGTCGAGAAATTGCCGCATATGGCGGATCCTCCCCTTTCTGCACCCTCGAAGGCAAGGATTCTCGTTGACGGCCTCGTCGTCGATGTCTTCTATCAAAAGCCGATTGCGGACTGCAGCCGCACAAGGTGGTTCGCACACCTCGCCATGTTCTGGGGTTTCCTCGGTCTCGCCGCGACTACCACTCTGGATGCAATCTTGAATCCTTCCGCGGGGCCACTCCCGCTTTCGAGCCCTGTGAGGATCCTGGGAAATATCAGCGGTGCTCTCTTTGTACTCGGCGTGTCTTTTTCGCTTGCCCGGCGGCTGGTGGTGCCATCGGTGCGCGAAAATTCGACCGCGGGGGACGCGGTATTTCTGAGCCTGCTCCTGCTTACCGGTTTAACCGGGTTCGTGACGGAGTTTTTTTCAGATTTGAACCTGTTTTCCCCCGACAGCTTCGCGTACTGGTCTCACCTGCTTTTGGTCGCAGCGCTTTTGGCGAGCGCCCCTTTCACCAAATTTGTCCACGCCATCGGCAGGCCGATCTTGCTTTTGGTGAAGCGGACTGAAATAGAAAAATCGAAGCTGGCAGGTGAGCGAGGATGAACGGGAGTCGGATCGTTTCACAAGACAGATATAGAAGAGAATGATCTTTTTTCTAGCAGTGAGGGATTGAAAGAGCCATGGAGCAGCTAGAACTAGAACCCGGTCGAAAGGCATGGATTGAAGTCGATAACCCGGCGACGGGAGAAGTAATTCAGAGAATTCCCGAAGCTACGATCGAAGACACGAAAAGGGTGATTGACGAGGCGGCAGCTGCCAAGCAAATAGCCGAAACCATTCCCGCTCACAGGCGGACAAGGTTGCTAGCTGCGGTGGCGAGCCTGATGGAGGAAAGATCTGCCGAGTTTGCTCGTACGATAACTCTCGAATCCGGCAAGCCGATCCGGGAATCTGAGGTCGAGGTAAAGCGCGCCATTGGTGTCCTAACCTTTGCCGCCGAGGAGGCGAAGAGGATCTATGGAGAGGTCTTCCCTGCTGACGCGTTTGAATATCCTCCAAAAAGCGAGAATCGATTGATCTTCAGCCAGAGAGAACCGGTCGGGGTCGTCGTTGCGATCGGCCCGTTCAATTTTCCGCTGAATTTGCTCGCGCACAAAATAGCTCCCGCGCTTGCAGCCGGAAACACCGTGATCACAAAACCGACATCTGAAACTCCCCTCACGGCTCTCTTGCTGAAAGAAATTATCGCGAAAGCCGGATGGCCGGAAGGAATTTTCAACGTGGTCGTGGGGCCCGGGAGTTCCATTGGAACCGAGCTGGTCGAGAACCCCAAGACCGACCTGATAACGTTCACTGGAAGCACCGAGGTGGGTCTGGAGATCGCGGGCAGGGCAGCTCGTCTGGGAAAGAAGACGATTCTGGAGATGGGCGGCATGGATCCCTTCATCGTGTTGGATGACGCAAACTTGGACATTGCAAGCTCTGCAGCGATCCGGGGCGCCTTTTCATATTCCGGGCAGGTGTGCACAGCGTCCAAGCGCTTCTTGGTTGCTGACTCCGTGGCTGACTCCTTCGTGCATTCTTTACAAGAAAAAATGCTCAAGCTGAACGTCGGAAACCCCATCCTTGTTACGACGGACATGGGGCCCGTCATCAACAGAGCGGCGGTCAAGAGAATAGATGGGATGGTCAAGGACGCAGTCTCAAATGGAGCCGAGTTGCTGGAGGGCGGAAAGTCTTTGACGGATGGTGAGTTCGCAAAGGGGAGCTACTATGCGCCTACCTTGCTCGACAACGTGAGGAGTGAGATGCGCGTGGGGCAGGAGGAACCCTTTGCGCCCCTGGCGCCGGTGTTCAGGGTTGCGAATGAAGAAGAAGCCATCGAAGTTGCAAACTCTACAAAATACGGACTGCAGGCGAGTATCTTCACGAGAAACATCGCAAAAGCGTTGAAAATGGCAAGAAGGATAAAGGCGGGGGCCGTGTTGATCGATGACCCGACCAACCTGAGATGGGATAACGCGCCCTTTGGCGGGGTGAAGAAGAGCGGCATGGGAAGAGAGGGTGTCCGGTTTGCCATTCAAGAAATGACTGAAAGCAAACTCATCGATATCAACCTTGAAAATGCGAGCTAGTCAATCGACTGATATAACCCCGATTTCGCTTTCAAATCTCACCAGCGGCCCCGTTTTCGATCATGGGCTCTATTTTCTTGATAGAAAGAGCAAAAGCAGATTCTATGATTACGGCGAAAAGTAAAGAGATTAGTCGGAAACTCTAAGCCAATGATATAAGAGTCTCTGCTGATCTTTGGATTGTGAATTTCGAGTTGTGAGTTTCAACAAGCTGCTTGAAACTTTCAACCGTCTGCAACTCGAGTATTGAGGTATCCTCCGTAACCAGAATCTCGCAATTGGTCAGGGCAGAGGAGACAATGAGACAGTCGATAAAGTCCTTCAAATCTTTCCGGAGCAGAAAAGCGATCTTCAATTGGTGTTCTCCGTACGCTGGAATTTTCAAAATACGATCATCGCTGGTTATTGCCTTCATCCCTTGGAGGACTTTTTCCACAGGAATTTTGCCAGTGGCTGCATACTTAGCTCCCTCTGCGGATAGCTCAAAAATACTCATTTCACTTATCGCGAGCTGGTTTTCCTTTTTTAATAACCGAAGGATCCAGTCAGCGGGAACCCCTTTGACGGAGACCCCGATTGCCGGCATGAGATATGTCGTGTCCAACAGAATCTTCAAGGAGATTCTGCCTTTTTGCTGAGCTGTCGCCGAAACCTTCGAACGTCATCCAGAGTTTCTTCGACCATTGTCGGTTGATGCAATACATCCTCAAGGGTGGGTACGGGTTCTACGATCAACTTTGTACCTTCGATTTTGTAGGTAATTTCATCTCCAGGATGCAGCCCCAGCTTTTCCCTTATCTTTTTTGGAGGAAAGATTTCACCTTTCGACCCAATTCGATTTTTCTGCATTCCGATAGTGTTTCGAATATTTGTACATGAATTTCGAATAAATAAGTATTGTCTGAAAATATACCCATCCTCTCCATTATCACGCTTTATCGGTCAAGAAAAAACTTGCAGAAGGCCCGGAATTAACTGATTTCGTAAATCAACGATTGTTTGTGATCTAGATGTAACGACCCATCTGCGTAGCCCGATGTTGATTTCAAATCCCACCGGCGGCCCTCCTGTAGGCCGCCATTTGCTAAAATTAATAAAAACGTACAAAGCGAGGACTGCTCTCTTGCTATTTGTAAGACTTGTCTATCGCCGGTTTCCTCGGAAGTGCACTGAAAATTGGATCACCTGAAAATCGGCCTAGTGGGTTTCGGAAGGTTCGGCAAGATTCACGCCGACGCGATCGCGAGACTGAAAGACGTGGAAGTAGTGAGCATTTGCGTGGGCACTAAGGAAAGTGTCGCCGATACCCAGAAGGAGCAACCGGGGATTCCCGTTTATTCTGATTATGATGCATTTCTGGCGAAGGATGGCATAGACGTCGTGGACATTGTCTCGCCAAATTACCTGCACGCAAGGCAGGCGATCGCTGCCATGGAAAAGGGAAAGACCCTGATCCTCGAAAAGCCGATCGCCATCGACATGAACGACGCGCTACAGATGCTCCGGGCGCAAAAGAAGAGTGCGAGCAAAGTGCAGGTGATGTTCGAATACAGGTACGCCCCCTTCTGGAAGGCCTTCAAGACGGCTCTGGAGGAGGGCCTCGTTACAAATGTTACTTTCTCCAAAATCGAGTCGTGGCGTGGTCCCTTCCGGACTGGTTCGCGCGGCTGGCGGTACGATCCGGTGAGAGTCGGTCACCAGCTGATGGAGGAAGCGATTCACTATTTCGACTTGGCGATCTGGTATTTTGGAATGCCCCAAAGAGTTTCGGGATTTACCGACTCTTTGTCGGCCTGGAAGGAGGGCAGGGTTTCCACCGGGGTGATCACCTTGGAGTACGTCAGCGGTCTGAAGGTATTGATCGAAGATACACTCAATGGTGTCGCAGGCCAGCACGTAATGACCGCGAGCGGTCTGGGGGCGATGATTGGGATGACGTACTCCGGCATCGAGAGTCCGGAAGATATCGCTTGGTTTCGGGTCAGAGACAAGAACGGCGACTACAGGGCCGAAGCTCTCCAAACACCCGACGGAGTCGACGCCGTTACTCCGCTGCTGGAGGATTTCGTATCAAGGTTAAGGCACGATGAGGAACCATCGGTGACACTGGCAGACGGGTTCAAAGCCCTCTCGCTCACTGTTGCGGCAATCTCCGCTGTTCAAACCGGTGTTCCTGAAACGCCAAGAACCGATTGACGACCTATCCAGAAAATTTGAGCTAATCGCAATAGCTCTACGATCACTGATCATCTTTAGTGGAGCGTCACGGGTTGTGCAGGTGAGGTGTCAGGCTCCACCACCACCGCGGTCCCGTAGGCAAGAACCTCCGTCATCGATCCGCCCATCTCCGATGTGTCAAAGCCGACGGAGACAACTGCGTTCGCTCCTAGGCTCCTTGCATGATCAGCGAGCCGCTGGAGAGCTTGGTGGCGCACTTGTTCAAGGAGATTTGTGTACACCTTGATCTCCCCACCGCCCCAAGCCCGGAAGTAGGCAAAGATGTTCTGCCCCAGCCCCCGGGACCTTACGATCAATCCAAACGTCGCACCGATGACGCGAGTCACATGATATCCTGATACGAATGGAGTCGTCACGATGATCAGATCAGTTGGGGGCGCAAACGGTTGTTCTGACGTAGCGGAGGAGGACTTCATTCGGTAATTGCCGAAGCCTCGGAGGATCCTTGGCTATATACATCTTCTAGGAAGATTACAATATTTTCAGAGAATCATTCCGATGATAACGAAGAGATAAAATTGAGTTCAGATTACGCAAAAAGAAAACTCGGCTTATAGGAGGAACGCCTTGACCAATTATTTGGGTCAGACTCCCCAGTCGATTACGACCGCCATGAACTCCTCTTTCTTGTTCAGCAACCCTTCGTAAGCCTGCTTGAAATTGTCCGGAGCCATGACGTGGCTCACGAGATCCTTTACCTTTAACCTCCCACGCTCGATCAGGTCAAGGAGATAGCTCACGTCCGAAAGATAGGAATGTCGAGAGTTATCTCCCGGCGGCGAAAGCTGGTCGCGCTCCAGTGCCCCTCTTACAGTCAGCCACTTGAGATGGATCTGCCGGAAGATCTGTGTAACGTCTGCGTTGAGCGATGCAAAGGGAGAGCCGAGCAAGGTCACCTGCCCCGCGGGCCGAACCGCACCAATGTTCGTCATGATCAGCTGGCTCACGCCAGTCGCATCTACCAATGTATCAAATCCCTGGCCGCCGTTGAAGCGCATTGCAACGTCCTGAGCACTCGTTTTCATCGGATCGTGGATTTCAAGACAGTACCCCACTTTACCTGCAATCGCCCTCCTGAACGCTACCGGATCGAAGGCAACCACGTCTCCACCAGATAAGGCGAAAAGCTGGCTGGCCATTTGCCCGATGATCCCAAGACCAATTAGGGCAATTTTGTCCCCGAGTTCTATCTTGCTCAGCCTAACGCTGCCGCTCAGCACAATGGCGGCAAATCTTACAAGTGCAACCTCAGGTAGAATCAAGTTTTCTGGAATCTTGATAAAGGGAGAGTACCCGGCGTAGAGTTTATCGTAGGTGGAGTGATGCGCGTGGTGGAACACCAGATCGCCGCTCCTCAAATCCACTCCAGAGCCGGCCGCGATTACCTCACCCAGACCGGCGTAACCAGGAACATGGGGGTAGCTGCACCACGAGTTCGATTCGTAGACTTTAGGGTTAGTACCGGTGTAAATCGAAAGTTCCGTCCCCGCACTTATTGCCGTGTACATGTTTTTCACGATGAATTCCGACTCACCAACATCCAGATCCATTGAGTAGCTCTCGATCTTGAGATCGAGCGGGCCATTCACGACTACGCGACGTCCTTCAAGTGTTCCCATGCGACTTTCTGCGGGCTAGACTCGTTCGCACCCTGATTTAACGTATATTTATTGTGCTGAGGGAGATCTTTTTTTCAATCTTACCGGTACTTCTAGTGAAACACAGCTTTCATGGCAGTCACATATGCCTCGTAGTCTCCCAATGTAAAGAGGACGAAGCGAATCTCGTGTAGCCCTCCCTTCGCGACTGGTTCGCTGTCGAGTGTTTTCTTAACTGCTTTTAGGGCGACATTCGATGCAAGAGAGACGGGATAGCCGTATGCTCCCGTGCTGATCGCGGGAAACGATACTGATTTTAGCTTCTTAACCAGAGCAACCCGCAAGGAATTCTCGTGGCACGATGCCAGTTTCTCTTCCTCACCACTGCTACCTCCCTTCCAGATCGGCCCCACAGTGTGGATGACGTACCTTGCGCGCAGGTTGCCTCCAGTAGTGATCACGGCTTCTCCAGCAGGAAGCCCGTTCGGCCACTCTTTCTTCCGGATCTGTAGACACTGCAGCATTATGGAAGCGCCTCCCGCCCTGTGGATCGCACCATCTACCCCTCCACCACCCATTAGGGAAGAGTTTGCAGCGTTCACAATCGCTTCGGTTTCCTGATCTATGATGTCCCCCTGAAGCAAAGAAATTTTGGTGCAGTTGTAGTCTAGAGAATACAAAAGCAGGGACCTTCACTTCTTTCTTCTCAACTATTATAAGTGCCGCGGAATCATCGGATTTTTCGACCGATGCCAAGGCAATCTAGCAAACCATTCTTCGAAGCGAAGGGGTTGCACATCTACAACGATGATTTCCTTTCCACGCGAAAAATTGACAATGGGAGTATCGATCTCACTGTTACTTCCCCACCATATAGCGTCGACATAAAGTACGGAGAATACAATGACAGCATCCCTTATTCTGAATACCTGTCGTTTACCAAGAGTTGGCTGGGAAGATGTTTTAGACTTTCCAAAAATGACGGCCGATTATGTCTGAACATTCCCTTGGACAAAAATAAGGGCGGACAGCAGAGCGTCTGCGCCGACATCACGACAATCGCGAAGAAAGTGGGATGGAAGTACCATTCCACAATAATCTGGAACGAGCAGAATATTTCGAGGCGCACGGCATGGGGGTCGTGGCTCAGCGCCTCGGCGCCCTACGTCATCGCACCTGTCGAGGTCATAGTCGTGTTGTACAAAGAGAAGTGGGTTAAAGAGAGCAAGGGCAAATCAGACATTTCGAGGGAGGAATTTCTGGACTGGACTAACGGAGTCTGGTCATTTAACGGCGAGAGCAGGAACCGAATCGGGCACCCCGCTCCCTTTCCCATCGAACTGCCGAGAAGGTGCATCAAGTTGTTCAGCTACGTCGGGGATACCGTGCTGGATCCGTTCTTGGGCAGCGGCACGACGTTGATTGCCTGCCACGAAACAAATAGATTGGGCATTGGAATCGACATCGACGGAAAATACTGCGCACTTGCAAAGAGCCGGCTGGAACACCACGGCGTCTTTCAAGAGAAACTCTTCGAAAATCCTCTCGCGACCGCTTAGGTTCTGTAACGTACAATGGCTTTCGAAATCTCCAAAAATGGTATTCTGAGGTGTCAAATTGCTGTATCCCGGAAGGCCGAACCTACCGAGCAATTTGCCGCCTCCGAGCTTCAGAAATACCTAGACAAGATAACGGGCGGGACTTTCCAGCTCAAACAGATTCACAGGACCTCCAAAAAAATTCCAAAAAAGTCGATCCCAAAGAGCCGAAAAGGGCTACCGAGCATCCTCGTCGGATCGTTCAACAAATCTCAATCAAGCAAGGGCGAGAACGACGACAGCTTCTCTGTCTTGAGAGCTGGAAAAGATCTAGTGATTCGCGGAAAAAGTCCGCGTGGGACTCTATTCGGTGTCTATTGGCTGGTGCGTCAGCTGGGCGTGAGCTTTCTGGCTCCCAATTTCGACTACTATCAGAATTTGGGCGGAGCCGAGTTTGTCACTCCGAATCCTGACCTGAAGGTGCCGCAATCCTGCCTGGGTACACATCGTCCCATTTTCCCTCTCCGTCCGAGGGACATCGGAGAAGGAGGGAGCCACACAAAGCCAAGTCTTCTTGCTTTGATAGACTGGATGGCGAAAATGGGGCACAACATCCTGCGCTGTCCCGCTAGGGGAGAGGGCACTCACAGTAACCCACACATGACGAGCTGGGATGTCTGGAGAGATCTTGCGACGCCGGAACTGAAAAAGAGAGGGATACTGATCCAGATCGGCCAGCACGGTTACCAAAATTATCTCCCCACCGGCGTGTACTTCAAAGACCACCCGGAATGGTACGGGGAGCTTGCGGGAAGGCGTGTGCCGATGAGCGAGTGCGTATTTTGCACGTCTAACCCGCAGGCCCGGAGCGAATTCAGGAAGAACGTCCTTGAATACTTGCGCTCGCACCCCGAAATCGATATTTTCGATCTCTGGCCGCCCGATTCGATCCCGTGGTGCAGCTGCTCCAACTGCGTCGCGATTGGAAGCGAGTCCGAACGCCATGCGAGGGTCGTGGAGGAAATTCGAAGCGCGCTCAAAAAGGAAACTCCCAGAATCAAACTGGGAATAATAGCGTACGTCCAGTACACTGAATTTCCTGAAAAAACGCGGATTAATACGGAAGTCCGGCTGGACTTTTGCCCCATCTACCGCGATTACAAATTCGAGATCGACGACGTCGTAAGTGAAACCAACAGAACGGTGTACTGGGACAAACTGCTGCAATGGAGGAGAGAGTGGCAGGGAGAGATCGTGATCTACGAGTATTACATGAAGTACCGCTTCAGGAGTTTCCCGGTAATCATGCCCCGACTCATCGCGAGGGAATATTCCATCTATGAGAAACTGGGAGTGAGCGGCGTGAGCAATTACTCCGAGCCCGACACGTGGCTCGTGTACGAGCTCTCCCACTATCTCTTGGCGATCTGCAGCTGGTCCGGCGGAATTGATGCGGATGAAGAAGTACGTCGCTGGGCGTTTGCGCGGGTAGGCGAATCGTTTTTCACGCAACTTGATGAAGCACTGAAATTAATCGAAGGAAATCTGCGCGCACTCTACTCTGGACGTTTCGGATTCCACGCCAGCTGCGCACTCGGAAAACTTGCACTAACCACCGACGAGATGCGGGAAAGGTTGAATGGATTGCAGAAAGCTTTGGAAATCTTAAGAGATATTATCAAGAATTCAAGGAATCCTGCCTCAAAGGCATGGCTCGAGCAGCTCGCTCGCGCCCTTGTTTATGCCATCTCGGATTTTAAAGTTCAAATCGCCTGGGACGATGATCAGGCGCTTCCGGAAGCTCTCGAAAATTATCATGAGTCACTCGCTGGCCCACAGGAAAATTTCGATGGAATAATCCACATGGGAGAGGCCGGCCGCAAGGAACTTGGCATCCATTACGACTCTCACCAGCTGAAGCCTCACTGGTAGCATTCGGTTCTGGCTGTTCCACAGACTATCCACTTGTACTGCGAAAGTGTGAAAAACTCGACGCTGGCTAGCAAGAGATGGAATTCCGTTTTGCCCCACCGAATAGTCCCAGTGATCACGCCATTTAGAGCAAACAGACCAGACGTCCAGAAACTTTTGCATCACTCGCAAAGCTTGCTGAACGACGGTATGGATTATCTTTTCCTCGCAGGTACGACTGGCCTCGGCGTCTCGCTTTCTCCGGATGAAAAAATTTCGCTGCTCAATGGACTGCGGGAGTTTGCCCCCAAATTGCTGCTGCAGGTGGGAACGCTCAATCTGGAAGAGAGCATGAAACTGGCAGAACAAGCAAAGAACTCTAAGCTCCATGCCATCGTATCCTATCCGCCGTACTTCTACCCGCGAATCTCGGACGAGTGGGTCGTGAAGTATTTTGTAACGCTATCCAAGATCTATCCGCTGATAGTGTACAACTATCCCCTTGCCACCGGTTACGATATTTCGCCTGCAATCATAAAGAAGGTCCTCCAGAACGGAGGGAACGTCATCGGGATCAAGGATACCCTCCCGGATCTGGCGCACATGCTTACGTTCAAGTACGAACTGGGGAACGACTTTATCGTTTATTCCGGCCCGGACACGATCGTCACCTCCGCGGTGAGATCCGGAATCGACGGCTGCGTGGCCGGCAGCGCCAACTACGTCCCGGAACTGCTCGTGAAGGCCACGGATCTTCAAGCAAAGCTCTCGGAATCCATAGCGGCGCAGAAAACGATCGCGTCGCTCGCCATGCTTGCAAGAAAGTACGGGCAGTGGGCTGCCAACTACTACCTCGTAAAAGCGATCCGTGGGTACGATGTGGGAGAGCCCAGAGCGCCCATTTATCCACTGGGACAAGCCGAAGAAGAAAAACTCGCGGCAGAAGCCAGAGAAATCTATCCGCTAGTGAAAGCGAAGTAGCTTCGGTGGGCTCGTCGATTCCGGGATCGGCTCGATGGGTGTTATCCCGAGTCCCGGTCCACCCACCTCGATAGAGTCTTTGTCCAACTTTGCGTTGAACGCAAAATACTTCTCTGGAATCTCGTTTGGCGGACTCTCGATTATAGATTCGGTGTCAAGGCAGGATGCTACGTGAGCTCCAGCCACTAGGCCAATCCAGCCATTGTGCGGTCTATTGTGGAGGGCGATCTTCCCGCTGTGTGCTTTTATCGCTCCCAGGATCTCGACGAGCGCCGTGATGCCGCCGCACTTTGCAACGTCGGGCTGGTAGAAAGTTAGGGCGTCCTGTTCCAAGAGCCGGCTGAATTCGTGGATGCTGAAAAAATTCTCGCCGGCTGCGACGGGCCCCATCTTGTTGAGTTTCGCAAGAGAATCAAAATCATCCGGCGGCCACACCGGCTCTTCTACCCATTTCAGTTCGTGGGGCTCTACCCGTCGCATAAACTCCTCCGCCGCGGCGTAACTGAATCCGCAATTCAAGTCAGCCATCAGCTCAAAATCCCTGCCGAACGAGTCCCTGAGGAGCTTCACTCCCTCCAGTGTATCCTCCACCGATTGGTGGATCTTTATCGCCCTGTATCCCCTGTCGATAAGGTGACCCACCGCCTCGCGAAGCTTCTCGCTGTCAGCATATCTGGAGAGAGAAACGTACCTGGATAATTTAGGCGCGAGGCCTCCTCCTTTCGGGCCGATCAACTTGAACACCGGCAAGCCGGATTTCTTTCCAACAATGTCCCATAGAGCGATGTCGATGCCCGAAATGGCACCGGTGGTGATGCCGTACCCTCCGGTGAAACTGATCCTGCGCATCGTCTTCCACAGGCTCCCGATTTCGCTCTCGTTTCCTCCGCGTACGCCTTCGGTAAGCCTCTCGATCATGGCGACGTACGGTTCTCCCGTGTTTCCAGCAGCGGGAAGCACTTCGCCCCATCCGACGATCCCGCCTGCAGTCAGTTTCACGAAGAGCTGATTACTCCATTCAGCAACCCAGAGCTGTGGAGGCACCGTCTCGGAAAGTGGAATGGAACCCCTTCTTACCTGGATGTCTTCGATCATCGTGGGAGCCAAAAAGCCAAATTTCTCAAATCGGTATTCAGACTTTCGGCTCAAAAAGAAAATGAGGTCTAATGAAAATTTAAATTGGCACCGTCGAAGAAACGTCGAAAAACGATTTGAGCACCAAAGCTCTAATTCATGCTCACCCGGATTTTGTAGCGGTTGCAACTGACGACATAGGAAAAAACGAGGATTTTGTGGCGGTTTTCATGGACGACGGCAAAGAGACTTCCCTGCGAAGCAAAGAAGACATCGCGCTCGGCCACAAGATCGCCTTAAGAAACATAGCAAAGGGTGAGAAAGTAATCGAGTACGGCGAGGTCATTGGAGCCGCCACGAAAGATATCGTGACCGGGGAGCACGTGCACGTTCACAATGTAAAGTCTCTCAGATGGGCGTAGGGGAGGATAAAAAATTGACCACTTTCATGGGCTTTGAAAGGGAAAACGGCCGCGTTGGAACGAGAAACCACGTCCTGATCATCCCGCTCGACGACCTGTCCAATTCTTCGGCGGTGGCAGTGGAGAAAGAGATCTTCGGAACTCGCGCCATCCCGCATCCTTACGGCCGCTTGCAGTTTGGTGCGGATCTAGAGCTGATGTTCAAAACCCTCTCGGGTTTTGGGAAAAACCCCAACGTCGCCGGTGCGATCGTGATAGGAATCGAGCCCAACTGGACGCAGAAGATCGCCGACGACATTGCAAAGACGGGAAAGAACGTGGATGCCTTCTCGATAGAAGAGAGCGGCGACCTGAAGACCATCGAAAAGGCGTCCAGGGCGGCGAAAAAGATGGTCGTCGATGCCTCGGAAAAGCAGCGCAAGGAATTTGATCTATCGAGTCTTGTGGTGAGCACAAAGTGCGGCGAGTCCGACACCACCTCGGGGCTTGCCTCCAACCCAACAGTGGGCGTCCTCTACGACAGACTGGTGGAGGAGGGGGTGACGCTTCTCATCGGAGAGACCTCTGAACTGACGGGCGCGGAAAATTACTTTGCGGAAAAGATGGCCACGCCGGAACTGAAGCGGAAATTCCTCAAGATGTTTGACGACTACCAAAAGGAGCTCACCAGCAGGGGCGCAGACCTTCTGGGATCGCAACCCACGCAAGGCAACATCCGAGGCGGCCTCACCACGATCGAGGAAAAGGCGTTGGGGAACATCCAGAAGGCCGGGAAGAGCAAGATGGTAGACGTGCTTGACTACGCGGAGGAGCCCACGAAAAAGGGATTGAATTACATGAACACTTCTTCTGCCGCCGCCGAATGTGTGACGCTATTTGCCGCAGCAGGGGCGGTCGTCCACGTGTTTACGACGGGCCAGGGCAACATAATCGGCAACCCGATAGAGCCAGTGATCAAGCTTTCAGCAAATCCCAAAACGGTGCGAACAATGTCAGAGCACATTGATCTCGACGTGTCCGGCTTACTTCGACACGAGATCAATCTGAAGGAAGCTGGAGATCGATTGTACAAACTTCTCGTTAAGACTGCCTCTGGGAGAATGTGCGCGAACGAAGTTTTAGGACACTTTGAATTTGCTCCGACGAAGCTCTACATCTCCGCTTAGAACAAAGAAAAAGAGTCCAAGCCGCCTAGTTCTACACCCGATGTTTTATATCGGACGCGAGACGCGTATTTACCAAAAGAAGAGTGAGATTTTTGTTCGATAATCCAAAAGGCGTCATGCCCGCTCTGGTCACTCCTTTTACAAAATCGGATGAAATCGACAAGAACGCCTCGCGCTGGCTGGTTCGCAATGCGATTGAAAACGGAGTGCACGCGGTAATCTGCGCCGGCAGCCTGGGCGAGTTTCCTTGTTTAACTGACGAAGAACGACAGACCGTGATCAAGACCGTGGTGGACGAAGCGAATGGAAAGGTCCCGGTGATCGCGGGCGTGGGCAGCGGCTCGACAAAGACTTCCATCATCATCGCAAAGGAGGCCGCCGATATTGGGGTTAATGCCATTGAGGCTCTTCCCCCGTACTACTTTAACATCGGAGACGAGGCGGTGTTCGCCCACTACGAAAAGCTCGCTTCCTCAGTTAATCTCCCGATAATAATCTACAATTTTCCCGGTACTACGAAGATCGCCATGTCGCCGGCTCTCGTGGCAAGGCTGGCTGAAATTCCAAACGTCGTCGGGATAAAAAACAGCGTTGACAGCCTCCTCCACCTGAGACAGATCATCGGGAGCACGCGCAACGTCTCGAAGAAAAAGCCATTCACCGTCCTTTGCGGGATCGAAGACTACCTCATACCTGG
>JASHPQ010000309.1 GCA_030037995.1 Nitrososphaerales archaeon
TACTCACTGAAATTCTCTCGGGTGGGCTCGAGATGATTTATGTGAGTGAGCTTCCGATTTGCACGAACGCTGAACTGGAACTCTTCTGGTACTGCCGAGCGCCATTCAGCCGCGAGCTTTTCCGGGGGCAGCTTGTAGAATGTCGAGTTTACCTCTGCGTAATCAAATAATCTGGCACAGAGGGCAAGCTTGTTACCTTGTTTGCTTGGAAAATAGGCCCACCCACCGACTCCAACGAAGGTGCTTCCCGATGAGTCCATCAAGCTTTACTCGCTCCTCCAGGTTCAAAGCTCGGAGATGCATCGAATGAAAACTCTTTGATTTATCTCCGGAGCTAAGACATTCTTGCCCTAGCTCGGTACTCTTGCCTCTTCTGCCGCCGCTGCAGCCTTCAGGCGGTTTTTCTCAACCCTTTTCGCGATGAGAATAGTAATCTCATACAATATAAAGACCGGGATTATTATGGGCAGGCTCGAAAGGTCTGTCGGATCTGGGTTCGCTATGCTGACTCCCAGCGCCACGATAATGTAGACCCACTTTCTCGCGCTGGAAAGCTGCTTTGCGCTGAGGATCTTGAGTTCCACCAACGGTACTAGGAATACAGGAAATGTGAACGCTAGGCCCGTGAGTACGGGGATCAACAACATGAGGTTCACGAACGCCGTGAGTTCCACGAGATCTTGAAGCGCAAACGCGGCGTAGAAGCTCAGCAGGATTTTCATGATGAGCGGAAATATGATGAAGAGCCCGAAGAGCCCGCCAATCGTAAACAAAACAGCAAAAGGAGCGATGTACTTTCGCACGGCTTTCTTCTCGCGTAGGTACAGTCCCGGCGCGACAAAGCCATAGACCTCGTTAAATATGACCGGGAGTGAAATCACAAGCGCCAGAACCAGCGAGACATTGATGAAAATGGTAATTGGTGAGATCACGCTGTTTACGTAAAAATTGTAATGCTTGTAGTCCTCTTCGGCAAGCCGCACCAGTGTGATCACGAGAAAGTTGTACCCGAAAAGTGAGTTGGGGCCCCCAAAAGGATGGAGAGGATAGGGGACTGACGACACGACCACGAAAGCGACGATAAACGCCAGAAGCGCCCGCTTCAGTCTTGTCGCGAGCTCGTTGAGGTGGTCGAAGAAAGACATCCTTGCACCTTCGACCGTGACGTCACCGTCCTCATTTGAGCGCTGGACATTGCTCGAGTTGCTCAACGGAAGGCAGCTTTCCCTCTATTCGGGAGACTAGAGGTCCCCCGGTATAATAACGAATTCCCGCTTGATAGCGCTAGTAGCCAGTCTTCAACAGGCCATAATAGTCGAATACCATGACCCCCGAGCTATTAGCAAGCGCGTAGCGGAGTTCTTGTTCGTACTCTTGAGCGGAGGAGATCGCGAGGGGTTCCACTGAAGCTATGATTCCAGGGTGGATGTACTGCTGCTCTGCCTGAAAGTCGTAAGTCTCCAAAACCAGAAGATCCGGCTTTAAAGTAGTGGTCAGATTGTCGGTGGTCACTGCTGCCGTCCCGTTCTTGTAGTCCAGTTTCAAGGTGGCGAGAAGATTGTTCTGAGCTGAGCCTGGGAGAGTAGACATATCGAGGCTGATTCCGTTCTCCCCCAGGCCATAGATGGAGGTTGGAATGAGCTGCGATGAGTTTGTAAAATACAGCGAAAAGTATATGCTAAGGCCCTCCAGATGGGCAGTTTCTACAAAATACGACAGATTATCCTCGTCGAAAAGCAATTGCCCGCTTCGGTAGATCTGGAAGAAAATCGTGTTAAATTGCTGCGACTTTGCGAAAGTGAGGAGTGCGGGAAAATTACTCCTATCAACTAGGGCATTGCCCTGATCGACGTATAGGATTACGGGTTTGTCCGAGGGGTTGCTAAAAGCTGTAGTACCTCCGGCCGTCGCTGTCGTTCCCGTCGTCGAGATGTGACCATTGCCGCGAAGGAAGACCGCGGCGGATATGCCTATGATGGCAAGGATCACGACTCCAAGAACGATGAGTCTTGTCTGCCTAATCTTTCGAGCTTCGTCTCTCTTTTTTCGCCCTTTGGATTCCTTCTTTCTCGAAGCCTTCGACATTCCCCACGTTCCTAACCCTCGGTGCGTTGGAAATTTAAGTGGTAACCCGGGGGTACTGGCGGAATCCGTAAAAATGGAAGGAAGCTTCTCATACGCATCTAATGCGATTCGAGACAGGAAAGCGGTCCGCCCTCTCGAGCAATCTTCTGACGGGGACGATTGTTGGTGGCTTCGTAGGACTGGTCGTTTTCGCCCTCGTCTGGACGGCGATCACGCCTGGTACCCCGCAACCCACCCAATTAAGCTTCCAGGGAGCGGTTCTCTTCGGTGGGTCAGCTTCAATTAGGTCTATAAACTCCTCATGTGTCGGAGCAGCTGAGCTGGAAGTCTACGTTCAGAATCCCTCGGCGAACAACATCAGCATTGTAAATGTCACGATAAGGGGTCCGGGTGTCAGTAACGCAACGGCTCTGGTCATCGTCTCGAATTCCTGTCTCACGGTTGCGGAAAGCTTGCCGGTGATACCTTCAGGCGGCGACTACCAGTTGAATGGCTACGTGAATGCACCGCTACGTTGGACTTCGACCTATGACTGCTACATCCAGTTCAGTGACGGGGAGACTATGAATCAGACACTGATTGCGCAATCCTAACTCCTTGGCGCAGCAACGAAGCCAAGGACAAAAATTCAAGACAATCGCGGCCATCAATTATTGCAGAGCCTGTCGGGATCCTGCTGAACTACTTTTTCAGCAGAATTCCTGATACCCTGTCAGGCCATCGATGCTGTCACAGAAAGGACCGGCGGTAAGGTGTCGCTCAATCTAGACCACGTTTTTCCGCTGTTCCGGCTCGCATAAAGATGGCCGGTCGTCATCCCGACGTAAAGCCCGCACGGATCCTCCATGTCGGCCGTCATCGCATCCCGATAGATAGTAAAGTACGCCGGCCTTGGCAGTCCCTTGTGGCCCGGAAACCGTTCTTTCCCGGAATTATTGGTAGTCCAGACATAAAAATTCCCTTCAGGAAAAATGCGGAAAAAGTCGCCCTCCAGTGGAATCACGTAAGCTCTCCCCTCCCTGTCGTTCTTGGGAAATTTAGGCGGATTCGATAGCTTCCACGTCTCCCCGAGGTCGAAACTTTTAGCAACACTGGCCCCCTGATGCTCATTATTAGCCGTAGCAAACAGAATTTTGTTTCTCCTGTCATAGGCCATGTGGTATA
>JASHPQ010000310.1 GCA_030037995.1 Nitrososphaerales archaeon
TAGGTTCAACGATATTCGTGGAGTACGTCTTTTCGTATCCTGGCATCGGAGATTACGCGGTAGAGTCGGCCCTGCAGATTGATTATCCTTCCATACTCGCAATAACTTTGACGTTCGCTCTCATGATCATCATAGCCAATCTTTTAGCTGACATCCTCTACGCGGTCGTAGATCCTAGGATAAGGTACAGGTGAAAAGTCGCAACGAAGCTAAAACAGGACCTTGTCGGAATCCGGCGGCTGCTCGGGTACAACACGGAGACCAAAATTGGATCTGTCATCGCCATAATATTCGTGGGAACGGCGCTCGTGGCCGCGATCGGCGGGAACCACGTCCTCCCGTACAATCCAACGGCGATCAACATTGGTGAAGCATTCGAGGGCCCCAGCCTCGCACATCCGCTTGGAACCAATTACATTGGGACGGACGTGCTAAGCCAGATCATCGCCGGGGCGCCAAACGACGCTATGGTAAGCTTCTTCGTGGTGAGCTTCGCGTTCGTTTTTGGAGGCCTGTTTGGAGCCGTGGCAGGTTACCTGTCCGGTTGGTTTGACGAAGCCCTGATGAGAGTTACTGACGTCTTCTTCGGCGTCCCCGCGATAGTGCTGGGGATCGCCATATCAGTGGTGCTGGGGCCGAGCCCGGTCAATGTGATGTTCGCGCTCTCTATAATCTGGTGGCCAGCGTATGCGAGGCTCTCGAGGTCGGAGGCGCTGAAATTATCCCAGGCAAATTTCGTCGCGTCTGCAAGACTTTCCGGAGTGGGCACTCGCCGCATAGTCCTGAGACACATCTACAGGATCGCAATCCCCACGCTTCTGGTTTATGCGACGCTTGATGTTGGCACGGTGGTCCTAGCCTACTCTGGGCTGGCGTATCTCGGACTCGCAGTCAGACCGCCGTATCCTGACTGGGGCTTCATGGTGGCACAGTACCAAAATTATCTTTTCAAAGCTCCTTGGCTCGCGCTCACTCCGGCGGTCGTGATCGTCATCGTGGCTGCAGGATTTAGCTTGCTAGGAGACGGACTTCGAGAAGCACTTCAAAGAGAGGTCGGGAGATAGCAACGAAATTGCCTCGTTTTTACTGATCTCTTAGAATACGAAGCGCTTAGAAGAAAAAAGAATGAAGAAGAGATAAGGCCACGAGCGTTATTGGCTTTCCATTGGTCCTAGTATTCGAAACCCCGAATTTCCGGCTCGTCTTGCTTCTCTTTTGCGTAACCAACTGGACTTTGCACTCAAGGTTTTTAGTTAGACTATAGCTGTCGTCTCTACTCGACGCCTTGGATGATGATGGCACTCCAGAATATCTAATGCTAATCGATTACTGGAATTTCTGAAAGAAGCGTAGGTCAAGGACGACGAAGTAGCCAGATTCTAGAAGTTTTGTATTAGAGCCTGTTCACTTGAGGTGCAGCAAGGAAATACTTTTTCTTTACTCCTTCCGTGGATAGCTGTGAGAGCGAAATCATGACAGGATACACAACAGAGTCACCTAACAAGAAATTCGTCATCTTGGCAGAGTCGGGAAAGTGCGAGAACCTATTGCAATCTCTTGAGATAAAAGCAGCCGCTGGTTATCGCGTCGTTCAGTGCTGGGGCTCGGGAGGAGCGGGGCAAGGATTCTTTGGAGCAGGGAACACTATGACCTACGTTTTGCTTGAGAAAAAGGATCACGATTAATTCCTGCTACTAGAGCTAGATCCTTTCTCTTGGGCCGAAGTTGGTTTGGGCACTCAACCGGATTCCGAGTATGACATGTGTGCCGGTGTTTCCAGCACCATCATCTCTCGGGCTCGCTGCTACTGACCGGACTGCTCCTTCCAAGACTCTTGATTGTGACCAGAAACTTCAGAAAATCCCTGCTCTAGAATTTGATTTGCAAAAAGGTATTTTCTACTGTTGAGAGCGGTGATGATTTTCAATCCTGATTAATTCGATTGCTTGCGACAGGATTGTCCTAAAACTGTCTCCGCCGCATCTTATTCAAATATTCAGTAATTTCGAACGAAATTTCTTACTGCCAAATATCATTAATCCACATCATAATGGAGCTCCAGATTCAGATCTGTAACCCGCGTATCTGTTCGGGAGCTTCCCCATATCTATCGAGAATCATCATACTGCTGAATCTTGCACTCACTGGACAAAGCGACACTAAGTCAAATAAAGGAGTGTGAGAGGAATGGGTTCCCGATCTGTCTAAAGGCATCTCTTTTTCGAATATTCAGAGAAGGCGCTGGAGAATTGCTCATGGAAATCATCAAGAGCAAGCTTGATCTGAGAGCGCAAGGCGTCAAATCTCCAGAACAAGTCTGGAAGATTTACGATGAAGTTTTGAATTCCTTGGCAAGAGACATGGGCACAGATGTATCTAGGGTCATAAGGCTTCAAAGCCTCAATGAGATGGAATTGAAGGGATGCATGATGTGTCCGCTCTGCCAACGGGAACTTGCCAAAGATGAAGAACGATGGCTCTCGTCATGTCACCTAAAGAATTGTGAGTAAATAGTTCACCCTGATTTTTCCACTCACCTTATCTTTCAAGAGCAAAAAGCAGGTAGAATAGATATTTACACTTCGTATCTGAGCCGGGACACTTATTCCATCTTTTTATTCGCGGTCGTAAGTCTGGTCCACTCCTTTAACAAAGGAACGAGTGTATCGTGAAGGCAAAGATCGTATGATAGTACATCAGGGAGCCGTTTCACCGACGGATCAGAGGAAATTGCGACGCAACTTGCTCGAGAAAGATCTGGAGCTTTTCGCTCAGTCTCGAAACTGATACTTGCATCCTAATTTTAAATATGTGAAAACCTGCGCCTTTCGCTAAAGGGCCTTTACTATGTCAATACCTATGGTTACGTTTGATCGGTTTCTTTTCGCATTTACCGTCGCTTCTCATATTATTCTCGTCTCGACAAGCATCGGCTTAATAGTCATAATATGTGTAGCACAATTTCTCTCGATTCGTTACAACGACAAATACTACGGAAATCTCGCACACAGGCTTACCAAGGTATTCGCCATTTCTTTCGGAGTAGGAACCGCCAGCGGCGTGGTTATGGCCGTCGAGCTGACAGCTCTTTTCCCACGGTTCATGACACTTGTATCCGAGACTGGAGCCATTGGATTATTTTACGCCGAGGTCTTCGCCTTCTTCTTAGAAACAATATGTCTCGTGGTGTATGTTTACTACTCTGATGCTTTCAAGAACTTGTATGCCCACTGGTTTGTCGGCGTTCTCATCGCCGCAGGTACAATCATGTCAGCTATTCTGATTACGACTGTAAATGCTTGGATGAACACCCCAAATGGATTCAACGAGAGCGTCTACATGCAGTCGGGGACAGTTACCGGAGTAAGTGTTTGGGCCCCGTTTTTCAATCCTTCGGCCTTTGCTGAAATCGCGCATGTCCTATCGACAACGGTATTCGCCGGTTGCATGCTCATCGGATCTTACTTTGCTTATAGATACCTTCGATATCACGACCCGGTCGAGACGGCTGTTTTGGGAAGGGGTCTCAAAATTGTATGGATCACAAGTATAATCACTCTTGTCCTTGCGGGGATCACCGGG
The DNA here is from genome assembly GCA_030037995.1 of Nitrososphaerales archaeon. Taxonomy (GTDB): domain Archaea; phylum Thermoproteota; class Nitrososphaeria; order Nitrososphaerales; family CADDZS01; genus DATLTL01. Next base: position 3,583 of record JASHPQ010000310.1, read on the forward strand.
TCTAACGAGATGGCGACCCTCCTAAAGTTGCAGCCACTCAAATACGCAGTCTTTGACGCCAATACTTCACCGGGAACGGGTCTCCCCGAACGGTTGTTTGGATCGATCACAAATGGCCAGTTTGTAGGTGGCATAACGATTCCGGGAGTCCAAGGATTCCTTGCAGCTTTCGAGACCGGCACTACAGCTCTGCCTGGAATGTCGCAATTTCCACCTTCTGACTGGCCTCCCACTATAATCCACTACACTTTCGACCTGATGGTTCTAGGCGGATTTCTCGCCGCTGGTTTCTTGTTGATTTGGTTGATAGGGTTGGTGATTAAGAAAAAACCATTCGAGTCTAGAACATTCTTGCTGATGCAGATCATTGCCGGACTAGGTTCGTTGATAGTATACGAGCTTGGCTGGGTCAGCGACGAACTTGGTCGCCAACCTTGGATAGTCTATAACGTGCTACACGTCTCGCAGGCCGCTAACGTCAGTACCGGCCTATTCCTGCCGGGTGTTTTCATCATAGCATTTTACATTGTGCTTGTACCGACAACCTTCTACTTTTACACAAGGGTCTTCCATTCGAAATTGAGCAACGAGGAACCAGAGGAAGTTGGCTTAGCCGAAGGGGGCATCAATCTTTGAACATCGTGTTCGAGGTAAATTTCTCGATCTTTGCTGTATTTGCGGCCCTGCTTGTATCGGAAATAATGGGTTCGATCCTGCTGTTGTTTTTCTACGATGCTACTAAGAAAAGCGTCCTTCAGTACATAGTTCCAATCTGGGAAGTCACCGGGACCTTCGGAGCTTATTGGGTCGTAACCTCTTACTTCGCTTATCCCGCCTTGTTGATTCCTGTGGCACAGATCTTTGCAAGTTTGCTGCTGATCTTTCTTATCCTGTTCGTCGCGAGAAATTCATCGATAGTATTTGGCGAATTCATCATAAAGAGGAAATGGCTGGACGAAAGAAAGCTTTACCAGGCGTACGCGGTATCAACTTTGTTCCTAGGTGTAGTAGTTCTCGTTCTGACATCCGATTTGGTTAGCGGAGTTGGAATCAACTTGACGGTAGATACATTCTCCTTTGGAACGTGGCTAACCTCCCCCGGAAGCAGTGTATTTGTCATTGGCACTTTGGTACTTGGTGTCGGGTTGGCTCCGGTTTTCTTTGACCTGAAATCGTTAAGAAAATGGGTACTCCCCTTCACCGTCTTGGGGGTTATCGTGTCGATAGGTGCATACTACCTGTATTCGTCCACTCTGATAAAGGCCGATATTCTCGTTCCGGCCGTGCTGACGATTGCGGCGGCTATTCTTTTCTCGGCGTCAGACGCGACAGCACGAATCGTTTCGAACAAAGCTGTATTCATCACTCTGTTGAGCATCATAATTTTCTCGTTGCAGTATCTGGTATACCCCAAGGCCTTGGGGCAGACTCTTTCAATTGACAGCGTCACGACCGCTGGGCCCTTGGTTTCTGAATTTATTGTTCTTACCGCCGTCGGAGCTGCTTTCATCGGTGCGTTGCTTGTTTTCTACATGTTCATCGCCATGCAGCAGAAAAGGGTGAACAAATTGGCTTTCGGGAGTCACTCTTGAAAGGCATGAGAATCCCAGGATGCTTGGAAACGAGATTGAACCGATCAATCTAAGTCGTCGAGTAACTCTCGAGAGGCCCAGAAATGTCACACTACGTGGCGCGGAGAGTTGGATAAAGGGAATGATTAACATCGGCTTATATTACAAGGTAAAGAAGGGCCGCGAAAAAGAATTCGAAGAGAAATTTTTGGGCGTGGTTTGCTTGCTCAAGAATGCAGATTTTGGCTTCACGAGTGGAAAATTATACAGGGAGCTCGGAGATTCCAATGAGTACATGCTGTACACTGAATGGGAGAGCCTTGATTCTTTTAGGAAATTCATGGAAAGTAAGGAGTACGCCCAGACAGTGGAGTTTGGAAAATCCATTATTGACGGTCAGCCGAGACACAAGATTTTCCAGTGATTGAGTAATCAAGAAATCCGGTCCAAGCTGTCAACTGCCTCGCTCCTCTAATCTGACGACTCGCATTTCCATTTCAAAGGGAGGAACGGCATCTCAAGGCCCGCGGACTTGTCATTTGGATCCTACAAGGAATCCCCATTCGAATCGAAAGGGTGTACTTCAGTGCATTTTCGGTATCCGCTCGTTCGATTTTGGAAAAATGCTCCATGTTGCGAGTTATAATCCGTTGATCGAAATGAAAACTCGACTTGCTTTCAACTATAACGAATCTCCTCAAGATTAGCCGTGAGGTAAGGTTGTTTCTTCGATCAGGTTTTTTGGACGATCGGTTCAAATTGCATGAGACAGGTAATCAAAGCGGCCGCCGTCGGCAACTATGACCTGGCCAGTTATCAAGGTGGCATCGTCGGAAGCCAAAAAGCACGCCAGCTTTGCGATGTGTATTGGCTCCCCGATCATGTGTAGCGCGTTCTTTGACTGGATTATTTTCTCCGACTTCCTGACCTCCCCCTTTGTTCGCCCCCCCATAGTCATATCTGTCCTTATCCATCCCGGGGCGATGGCGTTGGCCCTGATCCCGTCCCCTCCGAATTCGTAAGCGATTCTCTTTGTCAGTGTCACGATCGCGGTCTTTGTGATGCCGTAATAGGTCGCACCACTGCTTGCCGCACCGATCCCCAAGTTTGAAGAAAGGTTGATGATCGAGCCTGATTGCCTTGCTTTCATTGTCTTCAGAACCTCGAGGGACGTGTAGACTGTTCCCATGAAGTTTATGCCCCAGAGCTTTTCAAATTTGGATTCGGTGAATTCGTCAAAACGCATCCCGTCCACGATGCCCGCGTTGTTTACCAGTATGTCGATGCGACCGAACCGATCCACGACTTGCTTAACGAGTTTTCTGACCTCGTCTCTCTTGGAGACATCTGCCTTGAAGATCTCAATGTCAGAGTGAAGTTCATCCTTCAGTTCTCTTGCCGCTTTTTCTGAGGTGTTGTAATTTACCGCGACCTTCGAGCCAAGCTCGTGAAACTGTTTTGCGATCTCGCGGCCAATCCCTCTTGATCCGCCAGTGATTAGGACAGCTTTGCCAGCTAGGTCTTTGCATAGCATTGTTGGGCAAAGACCATTTTGTTTCTTTGATTAAACTGTTTGTCTTGTCCTATCTATATCGTTCAGAAAAATTTGTGAATCCTACGCTAATGATATGTTTAAATTATTTCAACAGCTTGGCGTCCTCCTTAAGAGCTTCAACTTCTCCAGGGTACAAGGAAACGCACTGCCATCTTGTCTGAAACTACCACAGAGAGCCATAACCCCATACTCGACATCCAGGGAGTGTCGATAACCTACAACTCGGTCCACGGGAAGGTCTACGCGTTACAGGACATCGACTTCACTCTTGACTCTGGAGAGTTTGTTGCAATCGTTGGCGAGTCCGGTTCCGGCAAGAGTACCCTCGCGCTGGGGATAATTGGATTATTGCCCCCGGCAGCATCTCTCAGCGGGAAGATTCTCTACAAGAACGTAGATCTAGCGGGCATCGAAAAGAAAGACTGGGTGAATTTCAGGGGGCGCGAAATTGGAATGATCTTTCAGGAGCCGATGACATCCCTGGATCCGATCGAGAAGGTGGACAGGCAGCTTGCTGAGACTCTGGTAGTCACAAAGAAAAGAGGCGGGGGTTCAGTTACTCTTAGCAGTTCAGAGACTCCCTCGGTTCAAGAAGCACAAAAAGACGGAGAAATTATAGGCGAGACTAAAACCGGCAAGCTGCTGCTACGCGAACAGGTGTACGAGTGGCTCCGTAAGGTGCGCATCGCAGATCCGGAGAGTGTTGCCCAGCGCTATCCCTTTCAGCTCAGCGGCGGCATGATACAGAGGGTAATGATTGCGATGGCACTGTCGCTCAGTCCTTCGCTTCTGATTGCGGACGAGCCCACGACCGCTCTGGACGTTACAACCCAGGCCCAGATCCTCAAACTGATGAAGACCCTCATCGACCAGATTCACATGTCGATCGTCCTAATTACGCACGATCTTGGGGTGGCCGCTCAAGTAGCCGACCGGATCGTTGTCCTGTACGCAGGAGAAATTGTCGAGGAAGGTGCCGTCCAGCAAATATTCACGCATCCGCTCCATCCGTACACTCAGGGATTGTTGAAATGCTATCCCAAATCTGCGGAGACCACCGACAGGTTGCAGACGCTTGCCGGATCTGTCCCGGACTTGAGATCGGAGATCAAGGGATGCAAGTTCGCAGATAGATGCCCGTTTGTAGTGGCTGCGTGCAGACAAGAGAAGCCCCGTTACGTCGAAGTAGAAGCAAATCATCATGCAAAGTGTGTCCTCTACTACTGAAATGGCACGGGTTCTCTCGGTCGAGGACCTTTCAATGGAAGTGGAACTGAAGAGAGGATCGGAGTTTAAAGGCAGCAAAAAGGTCAAGATCGTCAAGAACGTTTCCTTCTCGCTTTCGCGGGGGGAGACCCTCGGGATCGTCGGCGAGAGCGGTTCGGGCAAGACTACACTTTTGAAAGCTCTCGCTATGATTTCGCCCCCATCAGAAGGAAGGATAGTGCTTGACGGGGATGTCGTCTTCGACAAGGGCAAGAGAACTGCAAGCTTGAAGAGCAAGGTGCAGATGATCTTCCAGGATCCGGATTCATCGCTCAACCCAACCATGAAAGTAAAGGACATCGTCGCGGAACCGCTTCGACCGCTAAAGTACGAAAAGGCCGTTGTGGCAGAGAAGGTCTCGACTGCGCTAGACGATGTTGGGCTCAGTGGCAAGTTTGCAGAAAATTATCCGTCGCAGCTGAGCGGCGGCCAGAAACAGAGGGTGAGCATCGCAAGAGCCATCGCGCCCAGTCCAGCTCTTCTGCTTCTGGACGAGCCTACCAGCGCCCTCGACGCGGCCGTTCAGGCGCAAGTGCTGAACCTCCTCAAAGACCTGCAGCGAAAGCTCAATCTCGCATACATTCTTGTCACTCACAACATATTCGTCGCAAGATATCTTTCCGACAGGTTGGGGGTATTTTACACGGGGGAAGTAAAGGAGCTTGGCCCCACGGAATCGGTGCTTGTCGATCCCTTACACCCGTATACGTGGACGCTGCTTTCCGCGTTCCCGGTGCCCGATCCCGACAGACGAAGCCTTCTAAACACGGAGGTCATTGGCGAAGCTCCCAGCATTATTACTCCGCCTTCTGGTTGCACTTTTCATCCAAGGTGTTTGTACGTCAAGGAAAAATGCGAAAGCGAGAAACCGGAATTGAAGGAGTATTCTGCAAATCACACGGCTGCCTGTCACTTCGCCCTCGAAATTCAGAATTCTAGGAAACAGCAGCAACAGCGGGCTGCGATGTGATCGCTAACAACTGCACCCTGAGATCCACTTTGCGATAGGATTAATGCGCTTCGCTTTTCGTTCTCAGATCGGATAATTGTTTAGTAATTTCCTTTGGCTCCGGAACTGTGAGTTCCAGCTAGTTCTAGAACAGACCTCTTCACCAACTTGCAGACTGGCATAATATTGTGCGTGTTGAGATATATCTATAATTACCGAGCCGCGTCAGACCATTTCGAAAATAACATGCCCAAGGCAAAATTCGGGCTGGTGCTTCCTATCGACGCGGGAACGAGCGCGTGGGACGACGGCTTGGTCTTTGAACGGATGAAGAAAGTCACAAAGATCTGCGAAGGCCTCGGCTTTGACTCGGTCTGGGGCCCTGACCACTTGATGACCGGTCACAGTCTCGAAACTTTCGAAGTGTGGACAGTGCTAGCTGGTCTGAGCCAGGTTACCGAAACGATGCACCTCGGAACGCTCGTAAACTGTGCAACCCATAGAAATCCGGCACTTTTAGCAAAAATCGTCGCCACGTTGGACGTGATATCAAACGGAAGAGTGGATCTCGGGATCGGCGCCGGCTGGAACGGCTTCGAGCAACTGGCGTACGGCTTGCCGTGGGAAGAGACGCCTAAATTTCGCATTCAACGGCTCATCGAGGTCATAAAGATTCTGCGTGGGATGTGGACTCAGGATCGGTTTACTTTCAAGGGGAAGTACTACAGCGTGAACGAGGCGGCCTGCCTCCCAAAGCCCATTCAGAAACCATCGCCTAAAATTCTGATCGGCGGCAAGGGCGAAAAACTGCTTCTAAGAGCCGTGGCGAGATACGCGGATGCCTGGAACATCGACGAACTGACAACCGAAGACTATGCGCACAAGCTTCAGGTAATCAGGGATCACTGCGCCTCGGTCGGGACTGACTACAACCAGATTGAAAAGACCATGGAACAATACGTCCTCATCAGCAGCCGACCCGAGCAGCAGCAGAGGCTAGTTGACTGGACCAACATGCACATCGCTACGAGCCCGGAGCGCAGGAGGCTGGGAAAGCAACCCGTCACCGTAAAACTGGAAGACATCAGGAAGGAGTACATCTTCGGCTCGGTCGAGGAGGTCACGGAACGGTTCGCGGAGTACATCAAGGTGGGCGTGCAACGGTTCATGATTTATTTCCTGGACTATCCGAGCCTCGACAGCATCCTACCTCTGGCAAAGGAAGTAATCCCTTCGCTCTGAAGGATCCAAATTTCACGAGCTGGTTGTGTCTTTTAGCTATTTAGCTCAGGGTCTTAATGGATCGCACCAAATGACTATTGCTCGCCCCCGCATGTGTTGCCTCCTAGGGGGCCCTAGGCCCCCTAGGCTAGCTTGCACGCGCGAGCGTGCTTTAGTCATTATCTAGGTCAATTACTAAAGCACGTCCACGATACGTCCTTTCGACAGGTCTCACTTTGGCTGCGCCACGATCTGGAGTGGCGTGCCGCCCTCTACTTGAATCAAGTTCGGCCGGAGCAGTAACACGGCAGTTTCTGGAAAAGGAGCCCTGTAGGTTTCGACTACCTCCATGGTCACCGGGTCCAAGAGATGCCCGGTAATCGTCTCTCCTTGAATTATTGTCCCGACGTCTTTCTCCTTCAGTACCGGTAAGAAGATTCCTCCCTTTGAAGGCCGGATCACTTTCGACGGACCGACCGCCACCGACTTGGATTTCGGCATCTTATTCTCCGTATCCACGATACCCGCGGCATTCAGTGCTCTTTCAATTCCCTCGGAGACGCGGTTTGCCCAAGCTTCTTCTTCGCTACCAATTCCGCCCATTTCGAGGAGTACCACCTTCGCGCCAAGACTGTGCGCATAGCCGGTCATCGTACCCTGGATTGGCTGGCGATCCATCAGAAAGGGAGCGCCGATAGCGTTGGCGAGATCTTCTGCCCCGGGAAACCGAGCAACAAAGGCATTAACGCACCAATTGCCCCCGCCGTGAACGTCCACGACGGCCTCGGCTCCAGCGATCCCGTATTTCGCAATCGTTGCAGCGGCTCTTTCAGTATGCAACCCGGATTCGTCTCCCGGAAAGGATCTGTTCAGATCCGAAGGTATGAGATCCAGACTCGCGTTCCTTTTGCCTGCTTCGACTCCAGAAGGATTGGCCGCGGGTATTATGCGCAAAGTTCCTCGAAGCTCGCTCTGCTGTACTCTCTCCAGAAATTTTCTAATCGCCCAAGCACCCCACGGTCCCTCATCTCCATGGAGACCTGCAATCAGCAAACCGACCGGCTTGCCCTCGCCGACGCTTCCAATCGAGAGATCGATTTCGCCAATAGTCGCACCAGCGGGAAGCTTGTACTTATTCCACTTTACATGATCCACTAAGCCGTTCATTTAATCTGGTTGCTTCAAGTGAATCTTATCTGCATTTCTCGAAGCCTAAGCTTTGAAAGGCACTTTCTCAGGAGAGCAAAGATCCCAATTTTTCTTGATCCAGTCAAAATACTCTCTGATTCCCCTGTCCAGATCGTGAGCAGGATTGTAGCCGAGATCCTGTTTCGCCCGAGAAATATTCATGTGGCGATTGGACGGCCAGCTGATTCCACCTCTAGGTATCGGGACTCCCTCGGAGGGCCACTGACCGGGGCCCAGGGATAGATCCGCTTCGGGAATGATTTTTTTCACGGCCTCCACGACCTCCTTCATGTAGTAGGCCCTGTCATACGCAATATTGTACGCGAAGTTTCTAGGCCGGCCCACCATCGCTGATTTGTATATGGAATCGGCAACATCAATTACGTGGACAAAGTCACAGAAAGAGTCTCCTCCGTAAGGAAGCACGAGTGACTGTCCAACGATGGCCTTCCTGAGAAAAAGAGAAATTCCGGAATTCAATCTGTAATCCGAAATCCCGCGCCCATAGACCCAGCTGAGTCTGAGCGCGGAGACCCGAAGCCCGTAGAGATCCCTGTACATCGAACACCACTGTTCACCGAGGCGCTTTGACATCGAATAGGAGGTTCCGGACGCATTGTCGTATTCCCTCGGCGGATAAAGGGGGCCAAATTTCTCATCCTCGTAAAGATCCTCGTTTCCCTCCAGCTGCCCGTAGATCGCCCCGGAGCTCAGGTAGACGAGGGTCAGGTCGTGCCTTCTGGAGAGCTCGAGGGCGATGGCTGTCCCTCTGACGTTTATCTCGAAGACGTTGAAGGACTCCAAGGGATTGAGGAATGTCGCCGTATGTACGAGGATCTTTGGACGTTCTTTGTTGATTGTTTCCTCCAGCGCCGAAATGGAAGTGACATCTTCCTTTGCGACTCTCAGTTTGCCTTCGAGGCCATCGAGGTAATCTGGACGGGTCGGATTGAGATCAAGCGCCACTACACTGTAGCCCTCGTCTATGAATTTGCGGGCGGCATTGGAACCCACGAAACCGGTGCCGGTAACCATTACATCCATTTCATTTCCCAGCTTACCGCGTCGGCTGTCCAAACCTCTCCATGAACACGATTTCTTCTAGCTTCCTCCGGTTTTTCCGAGGAACTTTCACGCTAGTTTTGGGATAACCAAGAACCAGCAGCTCCTGAAGTTTCAGGCCGTCATGCACTCCGAGAATTTCTCCCGCACTCACTCTGTAGTTTTCTCTGTCCGGTGGCTCCGGCCCGGAAACAATGCACGAGCCGATCCCAAGTTCCCACGCAACGAGAGTCATGGTTTGAGACACCCTGCCCAGATCAAAGAGCCAGAACTCTGATCGCATGTCACCGATAATCGCAACAGCCATGGGAGATCTCTTCAATAGCTCCTCATCGACGTCTCCCTTCATCAGATGGGCAAGGTCATCCAAAGTTTTTCGATCTTTGATGACCACAAAATACCAGGGCTGCAGATTTTTGGCACTTTGAGTTAGGCGTGCTGCTTCGAGGATAGTTTTCAGCTCTCCTTCGCTGATAAATTTGGGGTGAAAGTCTCTGA
>JASHPQ010000311.1 GCA_030037995.1 Nitrososphaerales archaeon
AGTGATGATTTTTTGCTTCTTCAACTCATCTATCCGCGAGGGATCGATTTCGAAAGCAGTCAGCAAGAGGACGCTTGTAGAAGCAATGGTCTGGAGTTTGTATGCGAGCTCGTCACCGAGCATATCCCCCAGTCTGTAATCCAAAACTACCACGCCAATTTTCTTGCCCGATTCTAGAGCCCTCGAATAGATCTTCAAACACTCATCACCCGAAGCCGCGGTGAGCACATGGAAACGAGAATTCAACGCGATTTTGTAGGCCCTCAGCACATCTAACTCGTCGTCGCAGATCATCACGATTTTTGAGGAAGATTTCTGGGACAATGCCAATGACCCTGCAACCGACAGGAAGTTGAGAACTCTGAAATCTTTGAATTCCATATGTTGAAAGCTTTACTGTCGAACTCAAAGATTTCATCAGACAGAGAGGCCTTGAGAGATCGCGGCCCGAATATTCTATGAGAGAATTTGTCGGTTATACACTATTTCAGATCTGTACGATGAGCCCCTGCACGCTCTTTGTGGACAAAATTGAATACCACTCCCGCCCTAAGTCTCTGCTGTTTTTGGACGGTTTCTTCGGATTGACAATGAACTCTTCCGCATTCCACGCAGATCCCTCTGACTTCGCCACGGCAAAAATAATATTATTGTTCTTTTGTAGCTGACAAAAGATCTAAAACTCTACCCTATATCATAGATGAAACTTTTTACATTCTTTCAGTGCCAAAAGACTTTTCCAATAATAAATTCTTAGGCGATCGATTCCATCGGATCAGGTGAATTTTTGGAGGAATCAATGTATTCTTCGCCCCAAGGGTGACCGGTTGCACGATCTTTCAGATCACGATTTATAGTCCCAAGCTGAGCTTATGCCGATGACCACTTCGGAAGGAGATCTCAAAACGACGAGCTTTGTCTTACAGCCTTTTTCGGAGAAGGACATGGACGAGACGGACATCGTGTTGAGAGCCGCGTACAGGACCCAGTACGGTCGTAAGGACACCCTGAAGCGGTACTTGGAGATTCAGCCCAGTCATGCCATCGTGGCGAGGGAAGGCGAGGAAATTGTAGGATTTGGGGCAACAAGAGATTACGGACCCTTTGCCTACATCGGACTCATGGCAGCGCACCCCAAAGTACAGGGCCGGGGGGCCGGCCGGATGATACTTGAAGAGATCCTTGGATGGCTCTCCTCCCGGCAGAGCCGTACGATCCTTCTAGACGCCAGTCCCTCTGGGGTACACCTTTACGAAACTCACGGGTTTGTTCGTGTGGAACCAACGCTTGTCCTCCAACGAAGCAAGTCGGCGCATATCGTTCCGGATCCCTCTTTCTCAGGGAGAAACTACGAGATGGGCACCCAAGAAGTGGAAGGTAACTTTGCAAAGCTGGTTTCCTTCGATGAGCCGTTCTTCGGCGCCAACAGGGACTCCCTCCTTCGCTCGTATTATGATGACGAGCCCCAAAGGTTTCTGGTTTCGAAGGACATGAAGGGGCGAATCAACGGTTTCCTCGTAGCCCAAGCGCGAACTCTGGGGCCATGGGTTGTGAAAGATTCCAAAGCTGCCGAAGATCTGCTTGCCTGGGCGTTAGAGTTCCCGTTCGAGGACAGGCCTTCGGTGATAGTTTCCGGTTCAAACAAGGGATGTCTGGATTTACTCGGCCGGTACGGTTTCGAAGTACAGCGCAGTATGCAGCATATGTACTGGGGTGTCAAGCCGATCCACCGTGCCCGCTCTACAGCGATCTATGCGCAGGCCACCGCCGGATTTGGCTGAGCGGGGAGATTGTTTGGATCTGAGAAACTAGGCTAAAGAAACGGGCGCGCCTAAATCCGTCCAACTAGGAAACGTGAAAAAAAGTAAGCAAAAAATAAAAAAATCGAGTCCGCCTAAGCGGAGCCGATTCTGAAGATCTTAGTTCCGCAAACCGGACAAATGCCCTGCGTTGCAGGCTTTCCGTTCTTCATTGTAACTTTCTTCGGATCCTTGATCTCTCTTTTGGCCTTGCACTTCACACAGTAAGCTTCAACCATATTACTTCGTCTCAGGGGCATCCGACTGAAATGGTATAACAATTTTACGCGTGCCGTTTTTAAGGGATAACTCGATGCCGCACAAAATTCTCGCCTAACGCCCGGGGAAGATACTCTTTTAACTTTCAAGGGCCTCTCAAAACTTATGAGTACGCTGTTGGAACATCTCTCGAAAGAATTAATGCGCGAAATAGGTGTCAGGTCCCGGGACGTTTACGAACTGATCCTTCCTCCGGTCGACATGTTCGAAGATGGATCGGAGCTCGTCGTCATGCTCGACATGGCCGGATTTGAAAAAGAGAAAATCAAAACGAGGCTTTCGGAACATTCACTGATCATCACCGCGAAAAGAGATCGATTGGAGAGAGACGGGATGACCTACTGGGAGCAGCGGCCGCTTAGTATCCAGAAGAGGATTCAGCTTCCCGTGAAAATTCAAGTCGACGAAGATGATGACGCGAGCGCGATAAAGGCAAAGTACGAGAATGGAGTGCTCACCGTCCGGCTGCCCATAAAGGGCGTGGGACGGGTAGTCGTCGAATAATGATACATTTAGCTACGGCTCAAAAACGCGGAAATCACGAGTAAACCCAGCGAAAATACGAAGAGGATCTTCCCGCCGGTCGTTCCAAGGTAGAAGACGGAGAAGGCGACGCCCGCAAAGCCGAGTCCGGTTCCGAGTCCCTGTAAGAACCTAGATCTTCTTTTAGCCCGGTCCGACTTTTCCTCCGCGCTCCTCACTCCGGTGGGATCGTAATTTTGTTCCAGGTACCCCTTGAGGAGTGGCATGACATCAATGGAAGCATCCGCCGCCTTCACGATTCTCTTCCACAAATCCTTGATTTCTTCCCGGTAGGCCTCGTCCACGAGACCCTCCTCCTCAAGGAGATTGCCGAGGATCTGCACGAATCTGAACTTCGGATCTAGGGCAAGACACACGCCCTCGAGGATCGAGAGCATCCTCATGTAGAGCACGAGATTTTTCGGCAGTCGAAAGGGGAATTGGTAGATCGTCCGGTTAGCGATCTCGAGGAGCGCCTTGACCTCGGTCTCTTCGACCTTCTGCCCGTGCATGTCGGCCATCGCGAGCTCCACGCCGCGCTGGATGACGTACCTGTTGGTATCGGGCTGCAATAATCCAAGTGCGACCATCATGTCGACGACGCGACCGGAATTCAGCTCTACTAGGGCGGAGTAGAACCTGACCAATTTTATCCGCGTCTCAGGATCTAGGGCGCCGGTCATTCCGAAATCATAAAGTACGATTTTCGTCAGCTTTTTTCCGTCTAGGGAATCTTCGACCAGAATTGAAATGTTGCCCGGGTGCGGATCGGCGTGAAATAGATTCTGGCTCAATAGCATGGTGAAAAAGATCTTTGCAACCCTGCGGGCGAGCTTCTTTCGATCCACGCCGGCGGCGTCCAGTGCCTTAACATCGTTTATCTTGATTCCTCCGATGTACTCCAAAACGAGAACGCTCTCGGAGGATATCTCCGGATAGATGCGAGGAATCAGAACATCTTTCTGTGCCTTCAGGTTTTTCTTGATGGCAACCAGATTCTGCGCTTCCTTTTTGTAGTCCATCTCCTCCTTGATCGTTTCGGTGAATTGCTCGACTACGGATTGCGCCGTGAGCTTCAGCGACTGGTCGATGAACCTCCCCACGAGCGGAACGACCCTGAACAGGACCTTCGTATCGATCCGCATCTTTTCGTGGATCCCGGGGCGGTTCACCTTTACGACGATGTCCTCCCCGTGGTACTTTGCGCGGTACACCTGGCCGAGGCTGGCACCGGTCACGGCCGCGGGATCGAAGGACTCGAAAACCTCCGAGATTGGCTTTCCGCCTAGCTCCTTCTCGATGATCGGCTTTACTTCCTCGAACGGCGCAGGCGGAACTTCGTCTTGGAGTTTGACAAATTCGTCGATGTACGGCTGCGGAATGACGTCCGGCCGCACAGAAAGCAGCTGACCGAGCTTGATGTAAGTGGGTCCGAGCTCGATGAAGGTCTCGACCGCCTTTTTGCCGTGCTTTCTGTAAAGTTCGGGGCGGACCAGCCTCCCCTCGGCCCTGCGAATCTCCCTGCGATCCCTTCGATAATTCAAGGCAACCGGGAAGAGTTTCCAGATCACCTGGTAGAAGCGCTTCGTTTCCGGCTTTAGCAGTGGCATGATGCTGGATGGTCTCTTTTATTCGCACTAGAATAGCAGCTTCTTCAGCGCACGAAAGAAGCGATTGAGCGAGAGAAATAGCTTGAAGAAATCAAGGGGACTGCCCAACGTAGAAAAGACCGAATCTGGGCTGGTTGACTTGCTTTTCGCAGCAAGGAATCCGCCTGATAGAATTGAGGCCGCCCCAAAAGCCACCAGCGTTTCCGGAGAGTCGCAAATCAAGTGACCCAAGGGATTCGTACGCGGATCCACGCGATCCTTGTGGACTTCGAAATACTCCTCGTACTCTCTGGCGTGAATCCCCGTCGCATTTCTGAACTGTCTCAGAGATCCCTCAGGATCTCCTAGGGCGGTCTCGACGAAGCCAAAACCCTCTAGCGAGGGAAGCACTTCCTTGGAGATGATAAGAGAGTCCTCGTCGTCCAACAGGAGTATCCCGTCAGACTCGACCAGAACTCTGCCGCCTAAATCAAGTTATACCAATCAGTGCATCGGCGTAGCTCACGCACTACTGACGGGAGAAGGCCCTAGAGATCAAGTCCGATACCTACGAGCGGCTATTGCTATTGTAATTTTCCTTTCTATTATTTCGTAGGCCAGTTATTTTTTGCATACGTTTCGTCGAAAGCATCGATAAAAGTATGCCGGCCTCTGTTCGTATCTCGGCTCAGCATCTAGGTGTAAAAGTCGATTCTACAGCGGGTTGCTCTGGAGAGATAATCTGAGATAACTCAGTTTGCGTCGGGAAAACCAATTTTCTTCAGCAGAGCCTGAAATCTGGAATCTGAGCGAAGATCTTCGAAAGTGGGATCTTCGTTGATGAAGACCAGATAACCGGTATGTCCGTCGTAGGCCTTCTCCAGCCATTCCAATGACTTATCCCTCTCACCTAACACCAAATAGGCCTGTGCGATTGCCACTTCCGACTTGCGTCCTTGTTGTTCCATTCTCAATAAGTTGGCAAGAATATTTCTAACCTCATCCATTTTTCCTGCTCTGGAATAGGCGTAAGAGAGATCACTCAACTCTCCTACGTCATTTCCTCCCGAAAGATCCATGGCTACTTTGATTTCAGAAATACCTTTCTCGATCATTCCCTTCAGGACATATGTTAACCCCAAATTGTCATGCACCAGAGCGGAGTTCGCATCTAACTCGATAGCCCTTTTGAAAGCCTCTATCGCCTCGTCGTACCGTCGAGAAAACAATAACGAATTTGCCCAATCCATGCAGGTCGGAGCTGACAGTGGGTCGAGCTCCAAAGCATGTTTGGCTTCCAAAACTGCTTCGTCAAATCTTCTAAACGCTCCAAGCAGCCCAGCGAGCGCCAAGTGACCATCGACTAGACCGGGATTAAGATCGACAGCTCTTCTGGCTTCGATTTCTGCACGTCGAAAATCCCATTTATGAAAACACAATACATAGGCAAGGGCGATATGAGCTTCAGGGACAGAACGATCTAGTTGTACAGCTTTCTCAGCAAACTTCTCTGCCTGTGGTAAGGTTTCGTAAGATGGAAGCAGCTCGAAACCACCCATAAGCGAGTAACATATGGCAATCTCAGCGTATGCTTGAGCATAATTTGGATCCTTTTGAATGGCCTTTTCGCAGTAATCTATCGTTCTTTTGAAAGAATCAAGAGTTGTTCGATGCCGATAAGACCGTCCCCTCAAGTAAAGAGTGTAAGCTTCCAAGTCCTGAGTCGGTTTCTTCTCTAATTCGTTGTTTTCCCTCGCTAGTATCGTAACCTGAAGGGAGTCAGCGACCTTGAGTGCGATCTCCTTCTGCAGCTCAAACACATTCTCGAATTTTCTATCATAATCTTCAGACCACAAGTGCTCGTCATTTTCTACATCGATTAATTGGGCAGTTATTCGCAAATCGTCTGCCGCCTTCCTGACACTGCCTTCCAGTACTGCGCCGACATTTAGCTCCTTGGCTATTTCTGATAGACTCTTGTTAGTTTGTTTGTATCTTAGCACTGAAGTACGGGAGATAACTTTGAACCCTCGAATTTTGGATAGTGTTGAAATTAATTCCTCAGTCATCCCATCTGCGAAGTATTCGTCTTTGGGATCAGGGCTGATGTTGGCGAAGGGAAGAACTGCTATACGGTTTTTTCCATAGGTGGTCGGAAGATTCTGGTCTATTCTGAAAGGTTCTGGCTTCGCGATGGAGGGTTTGCCTACGATTTGGTCGTCCTCCAATCTTACGAATGTATTGACAAATTCACTTCGCAATGAACCTGTCCTAGTCCAAAATTCTTTATTCTCTGGATCTCCCGGATCGAAAAGATGATCGAATTTAACTCGCTCTTCGCCGGAAGGCATTCGTTCAATGCATCGAACGGCTAGTTGACGAATCTGACGTGCACTCTTCATTTTGGGATTTAGGGCGATATAGTATAACACCAATTTTTCAACTTCGTCGATCTGACGACCGTATTCAATAGCTGCACTCAGGAACTGTGTAGAAACTACGAGAAGTCTGTCGCCCAGACCGAGACCTTCAATTACAAACTCATTCCCCGGTGGAATCCTGCTCAAGAGATCTACTCCCTTTGAACGCTTCGCGATTCCTTCTTTCATTCCTGAAAGAGAATTTCCGGAGCTGCCTGCCAGAATGAAACAGGTTCTCATCATTTTTCTATTCGCCGGTGGTTCAAGCGAAGGAAGAAGAGCTTCATATGGCCATGATTCAGTTGGTTTTGAATCTACTTCGTCGATGAAATACAATTTCGGTTTATCCAGTCTATCGATCTCAGATAGCGCTCTTCGGAAATCTGATTCGTTCAATTGAGCTAAGTTAAGCTCACGATATTGAACGAGACTGCCCATCGATTTGGCAATCTCTTGGACGAAGAAACTCTTTCCACTTCCCGGAGGTGCCCATATCAGATAGTTGTCGCATCCGAAAGGTTGCGAGCTGAGACTCGAAACGATTCTCTGCTTTGCGTCCTTCATCGAGTTTCTTGCGGATGGTTCGTACCTTACGATTCCGCCGATGACTCGAAACTTTGACAGTTCAATACTGTCTAGTCTGCGCACAAGATTGATAGCTTCTTGCTCGGCGGAAAGGGACGGTTGTTCCAACTCAATGAGCGCGACTTGAAGCCGAAACTGGAGTGAGTA
>JASHPQ010000034.1 GCA_030037995.1 Nitrososphaerales archaeon
CCATCCTCCAAAGCTACCTACGTGTGTATGGAGGTCGATTTTCTTTCTTGGATACAGGCCCACGGAAGTGATTGTCATATCGAATTCTCATAATTTGGAATCATTAAAAGAGCTAACAGGAGTTATCCACCTGTTTTTCAGATAATTTTAGCGGGGAGATGACTGGATAGAACCAGATAGGACCATTAGACTTGTTCTTTTCAAGAAAGCTACTTGACTCCGCTCTCTTTTTCCGCAGCTTGTTCTTTGTCTGAAGGATACCATGCCGCGCACTTTCTGCAAAGAGAAACTTCCAGAAGGATATTTTCATTCCTCCGTGGAACAGAAAGGTAGCCGAAAAAAGTCTCAAATCCTCACCATAGGCTGACGACTTTTTGACATGCAGAAGATACAGTCTCGCGTGGAGGAAGACTGGAAGGAACCTGTCGAATGCAATTCCGCCAAGCTGCGACTAGCTACTAGAGGGTCGGTAGATCTAAGCAAGTTCAGAATTCGTGATATCGGTCCCACGGCTGAGTTCTACTTCACTTCTCTAGTCTTCGGAACTCTTCTGAATCTAGAGCGACATTTTCACTTTCGGAGACCTTAGGAATAGGATTTAGAAAAATCAAGTAACTATGGCACCGCATACCGCTCCTGACTGAATGAACCACTCATTTGTCCCGTTCGATATGAGGGTGAGGCTGTCGTACTGCATTGGCAGACTCTTCGGCGAACATGATTTCGCACCCTCTATCGTGTCCGTGCCACCTAGCTTTATCGTAACAGTTGAGGTCGAAGCATTTTTGATGAAGAGCATCATCCCTTTCTGGGTCTTCGCGGGGGGAAGTGTTAGAGTGATTGCACCACTAGGAAATATTCCATAGTCTGTCGTTACAAGACAGCCTGAAGCTGAGACGCATCCAGTCTTTGAGGCCATGCTGCCGTTTGCAAGTAGAGTTGTATTGATGCAGGTGCAGGGCCCGATGCTAAAGCCGGAGCTCGCATGAGCTTTACCGGAGATACAGAGATTTTTCAGAATTGTAGTTAAATGGATCTCCAGGGAAGCTACTGAGCAGATTCCTTCACTATACTCCCTACGAACGAAAGGGACATGGCCGAATTGTAAAAGAAATATGCCGCAGCAACGGCGATAAAGTCAGTGACAACGTCGCCGAGGTGAGGATAGATAGCGTCCAGTGGTATAAATAAAGTGAGGTATAGAACGTAAGATAAGATAGCAAATCCGAGCATCTTGACGAATTTTTTCATTGTTCGGTCGTAGGTTCTTCGAGCGATCACAAACATTGCTGCCCCTGAATAAGCAAAAGCTACACCGAGGAGAATAAAGTACCCAACTAAAGCATAGGCTGCAAAACCGGAGGTGGGATTTTTGACCACAATGGTTACCCCGATTCCAATTACAGTGCCGGCTACGATAGCTGCGAACAGGGGCGATCGGGCCGTGCGCCAATGCAAAATGTCCCTGTGGAAAAAGTCAATCTCTCTAGCGACCGCCACATTGCTGTCGATGAAGACGAGCAATGCGAAGAGGAACAGAGAGAAGAGAATATCGCTAATGTCGGATTCGAGGGCTGTATTTGTTGGGAAGAGGCCATCCAGCGCGAAAGCGGCATAAATTATCATCAGAACTGCAAGCCAGTACGCACGAGTGCGATAGATACGAGTCACCAACGACTTACCTATCGTCAGAGATCGATAGACGGCTAGCAAGGCAACTGCACCAGCGGCGAGGCCAGCTATAGTTTCAAGAAGATTAACAATGTCAATGGACATGTGGTACCACTGCCATCCCGGTACTTGAAACGGAGAAGCGAAAGTATCCGTGCAGCGGTGGAAGACCCAGCATCTTCTTAATACGAAACAGTGGCGTGATCGAAAGACCTTGCTCGTATAATCTCATTTCGATTGCTCCGTCGAAAATTTGTTCCATCGTTGTCAGAACATTTGGAGCGTGCATCCCTTCTTCAGCTAGGGCGAATGTAACGCAGTCCTGTTGCTTAAGATCAGATAATAATTGCAACCAATAATTGTACATTGTTTCAACAGAATTTAGGACAAGCAGAGGAGATAGCAGATCAGTGGCAACCCTCACCCTCCTGTCCTTGTTGTTATGGGCCGATTGTTTGATGTTCACGGATATTGATGTTGGATCTCTCAGATCGAGTTTTATCGGAGAGCCGGAGCTAGAAATCCATTCGGGCACCCGTTCTATGCTGATCCCGACTCCCTTCATGTCCCTCAAAACATCGGAGACCGGCCTATGGGTAGCATAGAGACAATAATCACCCTGAACTAGTCCGGATCTAACGAACCAGTAGGAGAGAGCTTCCTTCCCGATTCCGGGAGGACCTTCAACAAGAATAGCTGATCTGTCCGGATATCCGTCACTTCCCAGTAGATTGTCAAGGGATGGGACGCCGCTCGAAACCAAAAAGAGCCTTGTCGACTCACCCTGCTCGGGCTTTAAAAATGATCATTTCTGCTTGGAGAGTATTTCTTTGGTAAAACCGGGAAGAAGCGATACGATCGAAGGAGCAACGTCATCGATAAAAATCTCCTGAAATTTCATCTCCCTCGATCCCTTATGAAATACCTTCGAAGGTCTCGATATTCTCTGAGTATTTTCGAGCCAAAACTGGTCGTCCGATACAAGATCGCGTTCCCACTCTTTTTCTTGATGAGCAGGCCGGATCTCACCATTTGCGATTCCAACCTTTTGAGAACCTCGTGATTCACCCCAGATTCCTCCAGCAAGAGTCTGGTCGTCTTCCCTCCCACCGGGCTCTTTGACAGAACTCTCAGTATGTCGATTCCCATTTGCAACTCGGATCTTCGCTTGCTTGGAACTTTTTTCATACAGTCGTCCCAGGATTGAACCTTTCGTCTCTTGAATATATCGGATTCCGCAA
>JASHPQ010000035.1 GCA_030037995.1 Nitrososphaerales archaeon
TCGAACTACTTTTACTCCGTGGGCCATTTTCTGGAGGTCTGCGGCGTACTTCTAAAGTACGGTCTGCTCAACGAGGATCTGTTCTTTGACACCTTTTGGTTCGAACCCATCTGGAAGAACTTTGAACCCGTAATTCTGAGCATGAGGAAAGAGTACAGCGAGCCTTCGCTCGAAGAAAATTTCGAATTCCTGTACAACAGCTATTTGCGG
Source organism: Nitrososphaerales archaeon (assembly GCA_030037995.1). Taxonomy (GTDB): domain Archaea; phylum Thermoproteota; class Nitrososphaeria; order Nitrososphaerales; family CADDZS01; genus DATLTL01. Next base: position 211 of record JASHPQ010000035.1, read on the forward strand.
TGGAAAGATGCAAGGAGCAATCGCAAGGCGCAAGGTTCTGTGAAAAAGCGGTGAGCACGATCGCGGTAATCGGCGGCTACGGGATGAAAGATCAAGGTGTCAGGAATCCGTTCGATCTTTCTTCGAGAAAAAAGTGGTTGAACAAATCTACGCTTCCATTTTCTATCGAGGAATATGAGACAAGAGTACAGAGTGTGCAAAGGCGCGCCCGGGCTGACAATTTCGATGGACTGATCATTCACGGCGACAAAAACGAGAATGGCTTCATAAGATGGTTATCTAATTTTGCCCCACTTTATGGAAGTACTTACATCGTAATTCCATCGGACGGCGAGATTGCCATCGTGTCGGATTCAGTGTTGCACGGAGAGCCCATGCACTCCCACTGGTGGACTACCTGGGTCCCCGATGTCCGGCCCACGAAACACAATTTGGAATCATTGATCGAAGGATTGACGAACGTTCTCGGCGAAAAGCATCTCTTGGAGGCTAATGCTAAACTGGGATGGGTGGGAGACTATGGCTTCCCGCTCGACACCCTTCAGTCAAAGCTCTCAAAGCGTCTGCAAAATTACAATGAAGAGTTTTTGGAACTAAAAGCGATCAAGTCTCCAAAGGAAGTGGCGATTCTGCGCAAGGCTCACAAGATCACTTCCGATGCTATGCGGGAGGGTTGCGAAGCCATCAAGGCAGGAGTAACCGAAAACAAGATCGCCGGGATCATGAATGGCATGATGATGAGCGGGGGAGCTCACGATCTGGCTTTCTTCACGATGGTCGTGTCCGGGCCGAGGAGCTCCCTAAAGCACGCTTACCCGACCGAGCGCAAGATGAAGAAGGGGGACATGGTGTACATCGATATGGGGGCCAGCTACCACGGCTACGTGGCGGACATGTCCCGGACCCTGACAGTGGGGGCGCCAAATGCCAAGCAGAAAGCGATCCTGGACGAGGCTTTCGACATCCACAAAGTCACGGTAAAAATGATGAAACCCGGTGCGTCATGCGCGGAAATAGCAGACAGAGCTTACGCACTCGCCAAGGAAGCGAACGTCGAGAAGGATACCTACGTGGGAGGTCACGGCCTCGGAACGACTCTCTTCGATTTGCCTGTTATTCTTCCCAAGGTTACTACCAAGCTCGCCAAGAATATGATCTTCGCTTACGAGCCGATGATCATTCCGATGAATCTTGGCACCGCCGTCGTGGAAGACGACTATCTGGTAACCGAGTCAGGCGTGGAGAGGCTCACCAAATTCGACCAGAAGTTGTGGTGATCACTTTCCTCTCGCGTAGACTATCAATCGCCACAGGTACTCTAATATCGCGGGAACAAGTCGAACATATCGGAGTTTTTTGTCGCCATGCTGAAACAGCCATCCACAATCCCATCCAAGAAAGTGATCAAACCGGGGGTATTCACTCTTGACACCCAAGTTTATCCCTGGCACTGTCCGATCCCCGTCGTACACGTCGAGGGTTCCTCAAGCGAGATGGGGCGACAATTTGGAAAGGCGACGAAAGAAATCATTAGACGAGTCGTTGCGTTCAACGTGCCGTCTCTCGAAAGGTTGCTGAAACAGTGCAAGATTACGGTGAAAGATCACCTCTCCACCACGGAGAGCGCAGTGACTAAATTTACTGAAGCCGAATATCTTGATGAGTTGAATGCGACGGCGGAAGCGGCGGGGGTTTCCTACGAATCTCTTTTGCTAACAAACACTAACATCGATCTCATTTACGAGCTGCCGAGTCCAGAATCCCACGGCCCGCTTTTCTGCAGCTTCTTTTCAGCTTGGGGTAACGCGACCGCGGACGGATCCTCGCTTGTTGCCGGACACAACGACGATGGCGGGAGGTACATGGATCAGTTTCTCGTTTTGAAGATCGCGAGGCCGCAGCATGGCTTCCCCTTCGTGAATCCGATCGTTCCAGGGTATTTGGGGTATCACAGCATGATCAATGCGACGCAGACTTACTGCTGCTCAACCGGGATTGACGACGTCATGAAGAACTCGCAGGTGCAGCTGGACGGCGTTCCGGGATGGATCCTGTTCAGGTGGCTGGGGCAGTACTCTGAGGGCACGAAGGACGCCGTGAGGAGATTCCTGTCGGTCCCGAATACCACCTGCATCAACTGGTGTTTTTCCAATTCCAAGCAGGGAACCGAGATTGTGGAGGCGACTCCCAAACACCACGCATTTGTCAAGTTTCCAAGCAGGACGCGCGATTGGATCGTCTCTGCGGGAAAGACGCTCAGCCCGTCTCTTTATCCGTACTTGAAGAAAGTCGCCCATCCGAGCACGGGAGATTACCGGTACCAATCCATCAAGAGAGCCGTCGAGCAACACTACGGCGCGATCGACGCGTACGCCGGCGTCGAGATCATGAGCGATCACTACGATTCCTCGCGAAAGGAAGTCGGGGCGAGCGAGCACACCGTCTGCAGGCACATGGAGTATGCCGGGCGATTCGGCGGAACCTGCAGGTCTCTGGTGGTGCAGTTCTTCAACGAAGAAAGCGATGAATGTGCGACCGAGGTAAACGTCTCTCTGGGAAATGGCTGCTACGGTTACTGGCGGAAAATCAAGTTCGACCGGGAGCTGTGCCCAGTATCGGAGTACGAAGACGGAGTGGAGCCCACCCCGCAGTACCTCACGAGAACGCTGGCCGCCTAGCTCAGAGGAGTTTCTTAAGGAAAGCCAGGCCGCTTGCGGCAATTTCGTCCTGATTTTGTTCGATGCGCCTCCACACGTGCATCACTGAGGAAAACTGGTCGGCATCCGGCGTGAAGGACTCGATGGAAATCCAGTTTCTATAGTTCAGGTCGTTCAACCCCTTTCTAACCTCCTCCCATCTGATCAAACCGGTTCCGGGAATTCCTCGATCGTTTTCGCAGGCGTGGAAGTGAAATAATTTTTCCCCGGCCTGCTTTATCGCTCCCGCGATCGATTTTTCCTCGATGTTCAGGTGGAAGGTGTCCAAGAGCAAACCAACGTTTTCGCTTCCAATTCGATCCACCAATTCCCTCCCCTGAGCCGTAGTGTTGATGAGGTACGTGTCGTAACGACAAAGTGGCTCAAGAGCTAGTCTGACTGATCTTTCCCTAGCGTATTTGCCCAAATTTTTGAATTCTTGAGTAAGAATGTCGAGTACTTTGGAGCGCTCCCTTTCTGAAAGAGATCTTTTCGCGCCGACTGCGGAATACAGCGGTCCGCAAACTAGCTCGCC
>JASHPQ010000312.1 GCA_030037995.1 Nitrososphaerales archaeon
TAGCTCGTGGAAAGGCGGGCCTCGCTGACAACCTGTCCCTTGTTGACGGGTGGCAAACCGGAAAACGGAGTAGGTCAACAACTCGAAGGAGATTTAGAGTTTGTTGCCATTCTCACCCGATGGGATTCCCGGATTCGCGTTGCCAAGTCGGGCCAGCCAACAGTCTTTAATCTGAAAAGAAGACCACAATTCTGGAACTAGGAATGCCGGGCAAATTAAGCGCGCGGAATCAGATGAAGGGACGGATTACTAAGGTAAAGAAAGACAATGTAGTGGGGCTGGTGGAAATCGAACTTTCTACCCCAGCCAAAGTAACTTCGGTAATTACCGCGGATTCAATCGAGGAGATGAATCTAAAGGTTGGAGACGAGGTAACAGCCGTAATCAAGTCTACCGAGGTTATGATCAGCAAGTAGAACGCTGGAACGAATCGGCTTTGAATGAATGATATAAAATAACGAAGTATCCGACTCGCGGGATCAAGTTAGGCTGGGACTGAAATCAGCAGTCTCCATCTTTTGAATAAGATCCCAGTCGGAGACTCTGTATCTTTCCTTCGAAATGTCTCCTGACGACGTTGCAAGTTCAACACAATCGCTCGAGCAAAAGTGAGCAACGCAAGTTCTCTCCTCCACAAGGGAGGACCGAACAAACATCAGCTCGGAATTGCAGAACTGACAGATGAATAAATCCCTCCCGCACAACGGGCAGATCGCGACCATGTTCTAGGATCAGGATTCCAATTTTAGCCAGAAGTCACATCATAACAACCGAAGAGGATCTTAGAGATCTATCATTCACTTTTATCCAGTAACACTCCTTCGACGAAAATCCCAGCTTTGAGAAAGAGATCAGAGGAGGCCCGTCCGGAACGACTACGAACCGACGGGGCCTTTGTCTATCAGAGTTCCATTACTGAGTAATGCCACTATAGGAGCCGGCACGGTATACCCTGTGTCATTGTACAAGTGAGCCGGAACGAAGGGTGTTAGTTCAAAATTCTTCAACAGGGCTGCGTAGTGTACGATAACGAAGGCTACGAAATTCACGGAATCGGTCGGATCAGTACTATCCTTCGGAACTGTGATCCAGAGGGTAATGGCCGAACCGGTCTCCACTTCGGTGGGAAGGGTATAGTTAGCCTGTCCATAGAAGGGGTTGTCCACGGCTTCCCCGAGGTTGACTGGATTTGCTAGTTGAAGTAGATCCAGTCCTCCTGATACGATGGCGGATCTATAGTAAAACAGGAACTGGATCTGTCCTGATTCCAGTGCAGGGACCAAAGCCGCCGCACTGGCTCCAGTGACATTGGCATGGTTTGAGAGCGTCCTGTCAACAAAGTACTGTTCGTTGGCCATGCCGCCGGCGTAAGCTATTCCGGCTAACTCCAAAGCCAACCAGCCTCTGTAGCCCGCTGGATCAGCTACAGGGTTCGAAATTCCAATTTTAACTGCCCCCGATGTTAGATTGTTGAAGAAGTTGTACCAAGCTCCAGTGGTGTTTGTTGCGCTCGCGGTCGCGTAGGCCGCCAATACTGCTTGGCCAGCCGCCGTTGAATTTGTTGCGGAGGAATAAGCAATATCGAATTGATCGCCTGCAAACGCTATTGCCCAACCCGGATATACTGCCGCGCTCAGATCGTGATTAGAGACCGAGCCGTGGGATATTGAAAGAAACACGCTAACTGGATCGCCTGCCGAAATGTCTGCGGCCAGAGCGCCGGATCCTGCACTCACAGGCGTGGCCATCGGGATTCCAGTCTGGGCAGTGAAAGCAGCTTCGAGAACTCCCGCTTCTTTCACCTGCGAATCTGCGGAGTATAATAATAATGGGTTTGCGAAAATGCTAGTGGAGGTAACCGTCGCCGTAACGGTGGAGGGAGGAACTGATGCTGCTGAGACCGTTGAAACTGTAGTCACGACTGAAGACACCGTTTTACTCGGGACTGTAGCAAAGTAGGCCAAACCCGCGAGCAATATAATTACAATAACGACAAGAGCAACGAGCGCAGTGGCAATGCCTCTGGATGAATTCCCAAATGGGTTATTATGATTCATTTTTAGGAAACACTTCGATGAAACCGGGATTGCTTGTTGGATTTAAAGGGGATGCAACGAGATTCTGTTGCATAACGGACACAGAAAAGTCCAAAAGAATACCATTCTGAAACACTGAATCAGGCCAAGTACTTCTTAACTAACTGGTTGCCTTGTCAATCTAGACTTGCGAGAAGATTGTAAAGTATCATAGGCCTGGATAGTATCCCTAGCCTTGCCCAATTTCTTTTTTGCGCGCCATTCAATCATCGAGACGTTTGCCCTAGATGTACGGAGCTTCTTTGCAGTTTCTAATTGAGTGAATCCTTGGGCGCGAAGCTCCAGGATCTTCCACTGCTTTTGATTGAATAAGCCACCTCTAACGCCAGCATTAGGCAATCGGGATTCACGTATCCGTGACAAACATCTTCTGCTCTTACGATCGAGTAATTGGATGCTGGATCAATCTAAAAGCGATCATAATCGCGAAGGAAATACAAATCATCACGGCAGAAGTTGTTACTGCGGCCCCTAGGTTAGGACTCTCGTATTCGGCAACAATCAAAACGGAAACGGGACTAATCCCATAGAACGGTCGGCTCAAGAGCTCGTACGCGATTATCGCAATAGAGCCGTACTCACTAATCCCCCGACTCAAGGAGATTAAAGAGGCAGATAGAATTCCCCTTCCAGATATGGGCAATACAATCGAAACAAATCTTCTCAGCTGGGACGCCCCGAGACCAGAAGCATAGTTTTCGGCGGATCTGTTCATCGATTCAAAGAACGGCATCATTGCCTTGATGTAAATCGGGGCTGAGACTATTACAAGGCACACCACGTATCCCAGCAAAGTATTGAACACATCAAAGCCAATGGAGATTAGAAATTGTCCTAGAGGAGTGATCGGGCTCACCAGGATCAGAAGCGCGATTCCCACAATCGGGTGGGGAATCGAAGCCGGTATGTCGGCAATGCTTTGCGTGATTGTCGTTTCATTTCTAGCAAAGTAATATGCGAGGGGCGTGTAGAGCACTACCGCGATGAGGACGGCAATCGTGGAGCCGAGCAACGTGAGCTCGATCGATCTAAAAACCCCTAAGCTGTATCCAACAGGTGTCCTCATCGGGCCAAAACCTTCGTACAGCAACACCAAGATCGGAATCATCAAGAGAGTCAAAACAATATACGAAATTATCCTGAGCCGGTTCATACTACGATAACCTAAGCTACGTTAGGTGTCCCGCGCCGGGTAACTAATAAGGTGGCTGCAACGATTTAACGTTGCACAGACGCCACATGAATTTGTTCGATTCTAGAAAAAGGAGCAAACTCGTATAAACTGTTACCACTGCAAATTAACCAGTTTTTTCAGGCGTCGCAGTATGATTGAGCTCAAGGCTAAGAAAAAATTGGGAACTTTCTTCTTGGACTCTGAGCTGAAGGACGAAAATTTCATCTGTCTTGTTGGAAGGAATGGCTCCGGAAAAACATCGCTTCTAAACATCATAGCGGGTGTTTACAAACCCGATGAAGGATACGTTAAGATTAACTCCGAGACGATAACTGATGTCAGCGCCGAGAAAAAGCAAGTCGTTTTGGTTGCGCCGGACTCTTGTCTGCCAAATTTGGATGTCGACAAGCATCTCGTCTGGGGCGCCAAGCTTCGAAAGAGACACATTGATCTCAGCGGGGTTGCAGAGATCAAAAAAAATCTTGGCATTAACTACGGGGGTAAAGTTTCAAAGCTAAGCTTGGGAATGAAGCAGCGTGTCTCGCTCGCAACGGCCCTGATTGCTTCCCCAAAAGCGATACTGGTTGATGAAGCCTTTGGGAACATAGACAACAGAATCGAATTTATCGCTGCCTATCGTGAATTTGCCCGTAAGTCCATGATTGATGTAATCTTTTCAACGCAACACGCAGAGGACTCGAAGTACGCGGATCACCTATACCAGATGGAGGAAGGACACTCCATCAGAGTCCACTAATATGGCCTTGACCGACTCAGGTTTGAATGCTCGCCCATGAATTTCCGCAAGGTTTATTGCAGATACGCCGGTTTGCTCTTGTCGATCTTTTCAAATTGGGGCGTTAGACTTTTGATGTACTCAATGTTCGCGGACATCATTGAAAAGAAATCAGCGAGTCCCTTTACCTGAGCTTCCTTCAACTTTCCAAAATCCACTTTCTTTCGGTCCACATCTCTTCCGTTCTTCGAGACCTGCATGGTAACACTTACGTCGTACGAATCTTCATCCTGCACGGGACTTTATCTCCCACTGGGGTGAGGGAGCTTGGTGGCGTATAAACGGGTTTTCTCTAGATACTAAGTAACAAAAGGAGAAATGCGTCGTTCGAGACGTACCCTGTAGAGAGCCCGGGCCGCAACAAGTGGGAGGGATTTGATCAGTGAGCGTTGGTAACCGTTGGGCGCGCAGTTCGCCCAAAATCATCAACCGGCCACGACAGCTGCCTGTGCCACTTGTCCGTTGCCGGTAATTGACAGGATATACCTCTGCCCTGGTATGATCTGCTGGGTTGGGGCGTGCTTGTAGATCGAGGTTATAGCGACCCCTATCGTAATGTTGCCAGAATAGGTGAAGGTCTCGCTGTGGCCGACAGGCACGACATATCCGGCAGAGTCGATCAAACTCTCCACGATTCCGTTACCAACCACCGTGATTGGCACGATCGTAGAATTATGCTCCAACACGAAAACTTCGGATATCATAAGCAGGGACTCGAAATTGGAGAGCGGAATGTTTCCACCAGAAACTGAAGTAGTAGAGGCGAGATCGGCGATCCTCAACATGACCGGAGAATTACCTGTGTTGGTAATATTGAAGGAGAGGCTCTTGGGCGTGAGAGATACCCCTGTTATTTCAAATTTCGACTCCGTTCGGATACTGACCCACCAAGAGGCATTCTGAATGTTGTCCTTGTTTCCCACCTTCAAGTGCAAAGTGCCAACTGACTGAGCGGGGACGGTATAGGCCGTAGCAGTGGGAATGAAAGCAAAGGTAGGATCGGTCACGTTGCCGAGGAGCAGAACTGTGGGGGAAACGTCGATCACGGCGGCCGATGTCTGACCTTGGATCACGTTAATTCCCCCCACGATCGGTACAATCAAAGTATGCTCCTGGTAGACTAGGTCGGCGGTGTAGTTTCGACCCTGAAAAGTGACCACGGCAGACGTCACATTGAACGCGAGTGCATTAAAATTGCCAGAGGAGACGTTTGCGTTCGCCACGGTTTGGGTGGAGTTTATCACACTCATGAGATCAATCTGGCCCTGGAGGTTCAGCACATGCCAACCGGTGTTGTTTCCAGCCTTGCTCACGTGTATCGCGAGGTCGGCATACGTTATGTAGACGTTAGTTACACCTTGAGGCACGGTCGGAGGGTCGGTCATCAAGACCGCGAGAGCTCCCGTGGGGCCACTCTGGCTTACAGGTGGGGAAGAAGAGGTGGTTGACGGGCCAATCTGGGGCGAGCTACTGCTTTGAGAAGTGGCAGTGGTAACTCCAGAAAATGGGGGAGTGATACTGGTGGAATGAGTCGTGTTAAGAACCCCTATGGCAACGACCCCGGAGACGAGTACAATTGCAATAATTGCCGCTGAAACCGCGGACAACACAAGATTCCGGCTGGAGCTCATAGACTTCTTGTGTAGGAGATGATCGTATTAGAACTATACATTTTGAACAGGTAGCACCAAGAGTCTCAGCATGTGTTCAATTTATTGAACACGAAGAAAGGTTAGCTATTGCAATTTATTTGGTGAAACAACAAAAGGTACTTCAGGTGCCGATAGCTCTTGTTTCAGACTAACTGCGATTGGAGAACCCTAAAGATTCCATTCGTTTTCTTCCTGAACATTTTCACTTAGAAACTCTTGCGCCTTCTCGAGAGGCGCTGTATCAATAATTTCTTGACTGGGCAGCTCCATTTTCCTGAGCGCTGATATCAGCAGGTATAGCTGCTTGGCACTCATGTTCTCCGCCATGTCAACGATCGCTGTAAACACAAGAGAGAGGTTTGACTCAACGCTCCCCTTGAATTCGTTGGAGGCAGAGTTGTCGAGCTGTACAAGCTCTGGAGGCAAATTCACTTCTCCTTGAGTTTCGGAAATTATCCTGCGTAGCAGATGAACCATTGAAGCGAGCTCTACTCGTTTCTGCTCACCGGCCCTTGTCAGTCTGTAGAGCATGATCCGCTCAGCAATTAGCCAAAGGTCTTCCCCAAGCGCCATGTCAGCAGCTTCCGCCACCTGCAGAATCTGCTGGAGTCTCTCTGCCTGGTCGGGCAATTCCTCTTCCTGCCCTCGGGATTATACTCCGCCGACTCTTTGAATTTCGTTGTTTATGGATTCCAGCAACTTGGTGAGGGGCTCTGAGATGTCCTTCTTTTCTCCAGGGTACTGGTTCTCAAGCCAGGCGTTAAACCTGCTGGAAAGATTCCACATCGCGATCAGGGCCTCGGATTCGTCCTGAGTCCCGCTTCCCTCAATTAACTGGAGCAGTGGCAATATGTTTCGGTACTTGCCGATCTTCTCTCCAGCTTCTAAGGCTAGGCCCACGTTCTTTATTTCCGTGCTAGCTTGGGAGATGGAATCCTTCAGCTCCTTGGAGAAATCGGCAGCGGATGACTTCAGCTCATCAATCGTCGTCTTCATGTCGGAAAAGGCAATTTCGGAGGCCTGCCGGATCTGCTGTTGTGATGAGCCCCTCAGCTCTTCCAACGATTTTTGGCTCTCGCTCGCGGTCTCCTCTAAGTTGGCCTCGGCACTTTCTTTCAAACTTGAAATGGAAGAAAGGATCTTCGAGCGAAGCTCCTCCATACCGCTCAGAGCACTCTCCTTTATCGTCTGGATCGATGATTCAATCGTCTCTTTTTCCTTACCGAGTTCAGAAATCGATTGTCGAAGTCTGATCTCCTCGGACACTAGCTCCTTGATCTTGGTATCCATCTTGTCTTCGAGACTCTTGAGGTTTGCCTGATTTCGCAATTCTCCTTCTATGATGCCGTAATCGAGATTTGCGGATTTGATTATCTGGTTCCAGGACAGGATCCTCTTGCCGTCGATTCCGAGAGCACGCAGCTCGCTGTAGGCTTGTATTTCCTCCCTTTGCCTGGAGTACTTTTCGTCCAGTTTTTTGATCCGGTCATTTGACGCGGCTTCTAGCGCGCCCAGCTCCTTCTTTCGGACGGAAACTTCTGCCTCCAGTCTCTTGGCGATCTCGTTCTCAAGGTCAGCTTTTTCCTTCTTTTTTGCTGCAAGCGATTTTCCCAACTCCTCGAAACTTGCCCTGAGGGCATCAAAGTCCATGCGGTATTTTTTCTCGAGCGCTTCCAGTTTGGAGCTCTGCGAAATAATCTCGTTCGGCGTGTAGCCCTTTTCTAGCGATCTTGCGTAAACCGAGTTCAGGAACTGTTCAAATTCGGGCATGCCGGCACCAAATTTCTTCAAAGTGCCGGCCACACGGGTCCCTTCGAGGATCGAAGGATAGTCTACCCGGTTCTCACGC
>JASHPQ010000313.1 GCA_030037995.1 Nitrososphaerales archaeon
GCCTTCGACTCCGATCCGAGTGCCCGCGCAGAGATTGCCGTGCAGTTCCTCAACCACGTCGTGCGGGAGCACACAGGCGAGCTACTGGGGCTCCTAGCGGAAAAGTACCTGCCGATATTCATGAACAAACGCGCGATGCGTTGACCGCTTGAACTATTTCATGCGGCACGGAAAAATCGTAGCGTAAAAAGAAAAAAGAGCTGTGGCGATCCACAGCTGCTTTCCGGGTTTTGGCTTATTCGGTATTTCTCATTCCTCGGGAGATCTCGAAGAGGAACCACTTGCGGCGCTCCGTCTTGTCCAGAATGTCCTGAAGCTGGTTGCTGGTCGCCGAATCCTTGTTTTGATCGCAGACATCAATCGCCGCCCGAATCTTCTTTGAAATGTGCAATTCGTCCTCCATGAGCCGGCGGATCATTTCGCCCGCAGGGACTATGTCGTCGTTATCGTCCTCTATAGTCTGCAACTGGCTGACGTGACTGATGCTCCTTATGGTCGTGCCCCCGATCCTTCGCACCCTTTCTGCCATGATATCAATCGACTCAAAAATCTGGTCCGCGTGATCGTCGAACAGCAGATGAAAATCGCGAAAGTGTGAACCGTAGAGGTGCCAGTGAAAGTTCTTTGTTTTTACGTAAAGCGCGAACGCGTCTGCCACCAGCGGGTTCACCGCTTCCGTAATAGCTTTAACCTGCTGCGGTGCCAGGTCGGTCGTGGTCGCAAGATCTGCCGGTGCCGGAAAAGACTTTACTTCCTTTTTGCTTGATTGTTGAGTCATCAAGTTCGGATTCTCACAGTTTCGAAAAACTACGGTGAACCATATAAAGATCAGCTAACTATGATGCAAACTTACATCGACATTTGTCAAATCGAATGACTCTCGGGGCTTTCAACCCATATTCATTTTAGTCAGCCGACCATTGTGAAAGCCACACCTGATTCATAGGAGAGACCGTGATTTTAACTAAAATGCCGACAAAGAAAGTTAGTGCAAAGAAGAGCAGCAACAGGAAGAAGTCTGTAACTACGAGGAAAAGCGGGATTCTTTCGCCAGGAAGTAAAGCCCCGAACTTTTCTCTACACAGCACCCCAGATCAGACTGTGAGCCTCAGCGACTTTCGCGGGCGTCCGGTTATCCTCGCTTTTTACCCGGCGGACTGGAGCCCCGTGTGCACCGACCAGTTATCCCTTTACAACCAGGTCCTCCCTGAGTTCCAAAAATTCAATGCGGAAGTTTTTGGAATATCGGTCGACGGGGCTTGGTCTCATATGGCCTTTTGTAAGGATCGAAACCTAAAGTTTCCGCTCCTTTCGGATTTTGAGCCCAAGGGTGCAGTCGCTTCCATGTTCGGAGCGTACTCCAACCGCACTGGCGAGGCAGAAAGAGCCATCTTCGTGATCGATCACAACGGCGCGATCAGCTGGAGCTATCTCTCCCCCGACGGAGTTAATCCTGGCGCAGACGGAATCCTCGATGCGCTGGAAAAGCTCTACCCGGAAAAGAAAGAGCAGTCGAGCAGTGTGGCGTCGTCGTGATGAGCGAGCATACGCCGAGGCTCAGACTGCCGGTCGGAGAAAGGGATCACGTCCAGGGTCCCACAGAAGCGAAGGTGACCTTGCTCGAATACGGGGATTACCAGTGTCCCTACTGCGGCGAGGCCTATGGTATCATGAAGAAAGTGCAGGCGAAGTTTCGCGATCAGCTACGCTTTGTGTTCAGAAATTTTCCGCTGACAGAAGTGCACCCCTTCGCAGAGACCGGCGCCGAGATCGCGGAATCAGCCGCAACGCAAGGGAAATTCTGGGAGATGCACGATTTCATCTACGAGCATCAGCCGCATCTCTCCAATCCTGATTTCTTCGTCCAGTACGCGGAAAAGGATCTCGGGCTGAATGCAGCGCGGATGCGCGAGGAGATTGCAAATCACGTGTACTTGCCGAGGATCAAAGAGGACTTTTCGACCGGGGTGAGGAGCGGTGTGAACGGAACCCCCACCTTTTTCCTGAACGATCTGAGGCACAACGGAGATTACCAGTACGAGACTTTCGTGGCGGCGATCGAGCATGCCTTGAACCCAAAGCCCCAAAAATCTGGAACGAGGGCTTCGGTAAAGCGCAAAGCCCCTAGAAAGAAAGTTAGAGCAAGGCAATAGCTACTCGCGCAGCTCTACTAAGAAAAGCCCGAAGACTTCGTCCATTTTCCCTCTGACGGAGGCATCAATGAAGTATTTCGAGAAGCGCTACACAGCGAGTGCCCGCAAAGACGTAAGCACGTTCCTGTATGATGGAAATCCAAAAATCAGAACTAGATCAAAATATTTTATCTCAAAAGTGCTAGGCCGGTGGCTCATGGCTTCAAGACACGGAAGCGCTGTCGTCGTTTTGTCCTTAGCCGTCATTTTGCTTTTCGGCCTGTCTTCGTTAGGCTCTCCAGCTTACGCCACCAAGGCTGGTGCTGGCTCCTTATACCTTCTACCTGCAAAGTTTGTTGGGGCTAACACAGGAAATTCAATGACAAGTCTAAACTGGGCGGGATACGCGGTCAGTGCGGCTTCAGGATCTGTTACCCAAGTGAAGGGATCTTGGATCCAACCGTCGGTCACCTGTCCCACCGTTGGTCTACAGGCCGCTGCTTTCTGGACTGGCATTGACGGACTGACGTCTGGAACTGTAGAGCAAACAGGGACGCTGGCAGAATGTGACTATGGCGTAGCTTCGTACTACGCATGGTACGAATTTTATCCATCTGCATCAGTGGCGATTTCTTCGCTAATAATCCAGCCGGGTAACGTGATATCTGCCACCGTAAAGTATTCGTCCTCCACGGGCAAGTTCACCACAACCATCAGGGATGTCACAACCGGCAAGTCCTTCTCGAAATCCGAGGCAGTGGCTGGAGCTCTCAGAAGCTCTGCAGAATGGATCGTAGAGGCTCCAGCCTCTTGTGATTCAGCATCCTGCATCTACCCGCTTCCGAACTTTGCGACAGCTTCCATGGGAAAAGACAGTACATCTGTTTCAAGCACGGACAGCGCAACGATCTCGGGTTCGAGCAAGGTGATTTCAAAATTTGGATCCATGGTGGACTCCCTAACCATGGCGAGCTATCCGAACGGGAGTACGGTCATGGCACAGCCATCCTCCCTCTCCAGCGATGGAACCAGCTTCTCCGTCACATGGAAGAACGCCGGTCCCTAGGTTACGTGAGATTGGTGCAGCCAGCCGTGATATGCAATTAGGCATAATAATCGCGCGTGACGAAAGCATTCTCGAATGAAAATCGAAGTGGGGCAAAAAGCCTCC
>JASHPQ010000314.1 GCA_030037995.1 Nitrososphaerales archaeon
GAGTATAGATTTCTTCTGGTACCTTCCAAACGGTTCAGAATATTATCGATCGACAGGAGGCACCCTTCCGACCGGGTACCCGTGGGATGTTGGGGTTGGTAACATGCCTCTGGCAGGTACATCAGTTGCTGACGTAACAGGGGCATGGTATGTGCTAGCCTATATTGGGGGTGCTGAAATCTTGGATCAGCCATTCTACGTCGGCAATTATGCTTCGCCCCTGACTATCTCGTTCAGCGCGCTGTCGCCGACGACGAACTCCACAAATTACCCGATAAATAGTACAATATATTACGCAACGAACGGCACGGAAGTCAACTCATTTGTCTTGTTTTCAAATGTGGGTGCGGCTACCTACAATGTTACTTTTGAATTCGTTACGCCACAAGGAAGTGACTACGCTACTGTCAACACAGGTAACTTTACAGGCCCGTCTGCCTCCCGGTATGCCTATTCGCATTTGGACATAAGCGGATATCCTGCAGCAAGTAACCCTGGCTGGTGGAAGTTGTTGGTCTTTGTCAACAATAACTTTACCAACCCAGCTCTAGCCCAAGTGTTCAACATTAGCGGCTGATGCGAGGCTTTCTGATGACGCGCCACAAGGGATTCCTGACTTTGAATTGGCTGTCAGGTCGCCTCCGCCCTTTTGCGCCGGTTTCAGGTAACTATGAGATCCGCAAGCGGATGTCCCCCCGGATGATCCATACACCCCAATCGTTCTAATGGAGTACCCGGCGACGCCTGTACCACTATTAGAGCACCCAGACACACCAGTTAACTTGTGAGAGTATCCCTGTGATAACCATATGCGACCACACGAGACCTTCAAGGGAAGAGTGCCATCCTCGTTATCTTGACGGTATCGAAATGCGCAGCCTGTTACCTTAATCTAAAGAGAAATTATGCTCCGATCTTGCCATTCGCAAGCTGCGAACTAGTTGAATCTCTTTCCAGATACCTGGACAGGATGGGGATCTGGAAGACTATGGAGATGAATGCCACTCCCAGCACCATGCTCGTGATCGTGCGCACATCGTCCGGACTGAGCACAGTGGAGACGCTGAGGGACGCAGCCAGCGCGATCGACAGTGCCCCGCGCACTCCTCCGAGTGTGGCGATATTGCTCCAGCGGATCGGTATGCGTTCGCCGAGCTGGTTGAAGATCGCAAGGATCGGGTAGACCGAGGCTGCGCGAGCAAGAGTCACTGCGAGGTATGCGACAACGATCAGAAAGATGGATTGCGAGAACGTAACCAAACTGGTCTCAAAACCGATCAAGAGGAAGGCGACCGAGTTGCCCACAAAGGAAGCGACCTCCCAGAAGCCAAGGATGGTTTCCCGCGACTCCGGTCCGATCGTCTTTCCCATCGTTACGTTCCCAAAGTACAGCCCGACGATCGCAACCGCGATGAGGCCGGAAGCCCCGACGCCGGACGCAAACACGTACGAGCCGTACACGGCAGAGATTGTGAGAATCAACTCCGCGATCTTGTCGTCAATCTTCGAGCTGACTCCCCTCGCCGCAACGGCTATGAGGAGTCCGATCAACGCCCCGCCCGCAATGCTGAAGGCGAAGTTGAATGCCGCGGACATTATGGAGATCTTGGAAAGGGTGACCCAGGAAAGGACGATGCTGAAGACCACGATCGCGGTGGCATCGTTGAAGGCCGCCTCGGTGTCCATGAGAGCTGCCAGCCGCGGGGCCACTGCCGTCCTCCGGAAGACCTCAATCACCGTTACAGCGTCCGTGGGGGCAATGATTGCAGCAAAAAGAAGCGATACGGGAAGGGGCAAACCGGAGATCCGGTAGAGCACAAAGCCACTGACGAGCGTCGCGATTATTACCCCGGCGGTCGCAAGGGCTATTGAAGGTCGGATAACTGCCCGCAGATCGGGAGCCTTGATGTGCATCATGGCCTCGAAGATCAGAGGTGGTACGACTATGCCGACGAAAAGGCCTCCACGAGCCAGCGACTCATAGAAAGAGCCCGTCTCCTGGAGCAGGGCCTCGAAAGAGTTGAGGATTGGGTAGGAGCCGAGGAACGGCAGGGCAGATACGGCAGTGATGCCGAGGCCAACGAAGACGAGAATTACAGTGTAAGGGAGCTTGGTTTTGACGGCGAAGATCTGAGAGACGAGCATCACGACTAAGAACAATGTCAGTACGAGTTCTAAGGTCGCGACTGCCATTACCTCGGATCCCGAGTAGTTCTCAATTAAGTTATGTATTGGATCCGAAAATTTCGAAAGCTGTCAAGCAAGAATTTTTTCCAGTTTCAGAGAGAGTGCGGCAGTTAGAACTTTTCTGGTCAAATCTTTGAGAAAGGAAGGAGGAGAGATTCAACCCCACAGAAATTCGCCCAGCATATGGAGCCAAGCAAAAGAATTCAACGAGATAACAAAGTAGTTCGAAAATCGAGAGTATCGGAAAAAGAGTAGGAGAAGGACGCTCCGAGGCTAGTGGAAGACGCCCTCTTTGAAGCCGCGCCTAGGAGAATTGCTCCATGATTACCGGCTTTATCGAAATTCTCCTAATTTTGCTCTTGAAGAACCGGAAGAAACGGTTGTAAAACCTCTTTCGTCTGTTCCAAATGAGTCTGTTACCTGCGTTCATTTTCTTACCAATCACTCGGAAACCAACAAATGGTTTTTCTCATTGAAAAGCATTTTCGTTCGTTTTGGAAAATTCCGGAGTGCAGGAATCCCGGAAACGCGAATGTACTTCTGGGAAAAATTCTGAGATGCTTTTTTGCCGGAGCTAATGATGCATCCTCTTGGTCAAAGTGATTCATTAATCCGTACCAAAAACCTCTGTAGATTGCGAATTTCCTCTTCACTAACGAGAAACGTTTCTTAAATAATGACGCAAAATCTTGGAGAAACGGGATACAATCATGACTGCCGGCCGGGCACTATGCTCCGCGGTTTCCGCCGGCTGCGCACGGTACGGGATCAGGACCGGCCTCTCGGGAATCGATTTACTCAACGAGGCATTGGACGAGCTGTTCCACGACTGCCCGCGCGTTGACCCCCGAGAGATAAACGCGGTCTTCCTCGGAGAAGGGTTCGAGGCCTTCGAGCACCGGGCAAACGTTGCCCCTGGATTTGTCAATAACTATGGATTTCGTGGCATTCCCGCAGTGAGGGTCGAGTCTGTATCCTCCTCGGGTGGCACGTCGCTGAGACAGGGCATCCTGGGAATTCTCTCTGGAATGTATCAAATCGTGCTCTGCGTGGGGGTTGAAAAAATGACCACTGTGGAAACGGCCTACGCTTTG
>JASHPQ010000315.1 GCA_030037995.1 Nitrososphaerales archaeon
ATAATCCGATCGATAGCTGAGGAGCTCTTTCAAGCTTATAAAATTGATAGAATTTTCACGGCCCATATGCATTGCCTGCCGCAAAATATGCTTGGCACACGATCAATATCTTTACAAGCCGATCGTCTCCTTTCTTTTGACACAAGGGAAAATGAAACCGCTTCCAAATTCCGTGAAGAACCTCATCGAAGCGAGGACTTTTGCGAACGTGGCGACGCTGATGCCCGATGGATCTCCTCAGGTCACGCAGACGTGGGTAGACCATGATGGTGACACCGTCTTGATCAATACCTTCGAAGGAAGCCAGAAGCACAGAAATGTGGCCAGGGATCCAAGGATAGCGCTCACTGTCATCGACCCGAAAAGCGAGTACAACATGGCCGTAATTCGCGGGCGTGTCAGGGAAGTAACCTTCGACGGAGCAGAAGAACATATTGACAAAATGGCAAAGAAGTACCTCGGTCAGGATAAATATCCAATGCGGCGACCGGGAGTTAGGCGCGTCCTTATCAAGATTGAGCCAAGTCATGTCTTAGCTCCATTCACAGATACCTCACGCGGCAGATCCGGAGATAGCCAATAGCAGTGGCGGATAAGGAAGAGGAATTTCTAGACTTCTTTAATCCCGACTCGGAACGTTGCAAGCTTCAAGGAACTTTGCCGCCTGTTCCTTGAGCCGTCTTATCGCGTCAGCCTTCTCAGGATGAGAGACGAGCGCGATCTTTGCGACGTCCCAAAAGTTCCCCGCTGCCACTATCTTGAGTCCCTGCTTCTCAAAGAAACCTCTATCTTCGGAGCTGACCCCCGAAAAATTGGCCTCTGGTATAACGATCGTGTCCACTCCGTCGGTGTTCAGTGCTGCGACGAACTTGCCCATGCCCTTAAAGTCAAGTCCGCCGACCTGCACTAGCTCGCCCTTCGGAGTCACACCTCCGGTGATCACGACATTGGGGAGCACCTCCTCCTTGGCCGCAACGGAGTACTGTGCGAGCGTTATGGCGGCTCCCGCGCTCGGCCCCTGGATCACCTGCGAATCGAGGCCCTTTGCAAACGTGATAAAGTCTAGGAAAAACTCGTGATTGCGCATTACCCAATCGCACTGCTCGTTCAGGAACACTCTCGCGTGCTCTGCGCTAGCCCTGACCGACTTTGCGATCTCGCTCCCGATGACTAGGGCTCTCCCCCTCCTCCCAAACGGGTTGCAAACACATTCTATGACCGCGACGGTGCCCTCTGATGCCATCCCGCCGCTGCCGCTGCTCGCGAGCGCAGCGAGACCATAGACCTTCCCGACCGTGGGAACCGGATTGGACCCGCGCAGCGCCGAAGCTATTTTTTGGATCTCCTCGACCGATTCGTCTCTCAGCAGAGCAACGGCTGCCTTGAAGTGCGTCATCGTGAGCTTGTACGACTCGGGGGTGATGTCCTTCAGGTTGTCGTAGTTGTGCTGCTGCTCCTCCTGCGCTACCGATGAGTGCGCCGAGAAGCCGAGGTTGGCCTGCACGCGGGTCAGGTCGTCTTCGTAAATTTTCCGAAGTTTGTTGAGCTGCGTCCCGTCATCCGAGGGGACGTGTGAAATTTTGTAAGCGGCATTTAGCTCCTTCAAGCGAAGTTCGATCGCGTCGCTGATCACTCTCTCAATTTTTGCGGGAGTAAATGTTCGCTTGCCGAAAAGTTCCAGGATCTTTTGCTCCGTAACAGAGGCATCAATAAACGACCTGCACTTGTTGAGGTGAACCCTGATGATCTCGAGTCGCTCCGTGTCGTTTCGAGGCGGTGGCACCTCGACAATACGATCAAAGCGACCTGCCCGCAGAAAAGCCTCATCCACCAGCTGCAATTTGTTGGTCGTCCCGATTACGACGACACCTTCAAGCGGTTTCAGGCCTCCCATCTCCGACAATAGAGTAGTGACAGCACCTAGGCTCCCCCCCAGCTCCCTCTTCAAAGTCAGGGCGTCGAGCTCGTCAATGATGATCAAAGATGGCGCGTTCTTTCTTGCCTCGTCGAAAATATCGATGATGATTTTTTCCGTCTGCCCATGATAGGGTTTTACGATCTGCGCTCCGCGAATCATATACATCGTCGCTTGCAGCTCTCCGCCGATCGCCTGCACGAGCCACGTCTTGCCGGTTCCGGGGTGTCCGTGGAGGAGGATGCCCCTAATCGGGGTGGCGCCGGCGCGTCTGGCCATTTCCGGATTGAGCGAGACCTCAATGTCCTTCAGGAGATTTTCCTTAATTCCAGACAGGCCGCCAACGTCGTCCAGTGTGATCTTGGGCTTTATGCGGGTGACGATGTGGCGCATTTCGTCGCTCCGCTTGTCCTCGTTGTACTCCTTCAGCCGGCTGATCTCCCTGAAATCTTCTAAAGTCACGCTGAGTTTGGGAGCTCCTTCTTCTTTGCCCAGAGCACTGGAGAGCTTCTTGAGGTAGGAGGATCTGACGTGTTTCGTCTTGTTTTCCATGACGATCTGGAAGGCATTCGAAATGTCCGCGGGCGTAACGGTACCGTGCCCCAAAGCCCTCACCTTGGCCTCGATCGTCTGGAGCACGCTGCTCGGATCCAGGTCTATCTTGTACTTTTCGAGATTCTTTCTCGTAATCTCTACCAGCATAGGCCGGTCGATTTCGGAATCAAGATCTACCGTTCCCGAGCTGCCGCGGCGCCTCACGGCCTCGATAACCGACCCAAATTCATTTGTCGCAAGTATGAGGATGCACCGCCGATCCTGGTAGACCATTTCATTGATTTTCTCGAGCAAGGTCGTCTGGACGCCCCTGAAGGCCTGGACGCCGCTATCGGGAGCGCCGCCTGAGGAGTCACCCTGCTCCCTCGCCAACGTTTGAGCTTCGTCTATGAACAAAATCGTGGGACGCTTGAAAGCTTCGTCGAACACCTGCGCGATCTTTTTCTCTGATTCCCCGAGCCACTTGTCGAAAATCTTGTGGGGGGAGACGAGCTGTGCATAAATCGGGACCTGCTTCTCGGCTCCCTTGGCGTACGCCTCCACCATCACGGAGTGCACGAGCGAGGTCTTGCCAGTTCCGGAGGAACCCTTCACTATGAAGACCTGCGGGGGCGGGGTCGGACAGATGCTCCTGAATGTCTCGTCTCGCACTACCCAGAACTGCACGGCGGAAAGGAGCTCGTCTTTGACTTCGTTGTAACCAACGTAATTTTCACAGAGAGCGGAAAAGGAGGCGATGGTCGCGCGGGCATCTGACATCTGCTGGCGCTGGAGCTTTCTGGAGGGCTTCTTCTTTTTACTGGCCGAATCCAGGTACCACTTTCTGTACTCCGTATCGGAGGCCATGAGCAGCGGATGGTATACTGCCCTAAGAACCCTGGAATTTTTCCACCAGCTGTCATCATCCGAATCTCTTGACGGGATTACGCTCATTTTTTCTCTTCTCTGAAACTCTCTGTTTTTCTAAAGCCTACATGCCAGTATGTTTTCTTGATTTGAAACCAAAGTAGGACTTGATGATTACAAATCCCGCAAGGTAGGAACCGATAATGAGCCCCACGACGAGTATCCCGACTACAATCATCCCGATCAGGGAGAGAAAGAACAGCCCGGTGTACAGAAGTTTCTGGCTGCGCAAGATCCCAATTATCATCAGCGCGACTGAAAATGCCGCGAAGATCGCAAGGATGTCCGTCACATCGAGGGTGATGCCCCCAAGGCTTATTCCGGTGAACCCGAAGAGCGGATTCCAACTTGATGCTAGCGAAACCGGCTGAGATAGAACGATTACGGTAATGTTAAGGATCAAATTTCCGGTGCCGGTGATGTTTTTAATCCACGTCGTTGTGGGAGTCCCGAGCTCGCTGAGACTGACAGAGTTTGAGGTACTTGACGAAACGTTCAAGGCGAGTGAGTAATTCGCAATTTGTGCCGGAGTAAACAGAAGATCGTTATTATCGCCTGATGCATACAGACCCACATCATATTGACCGCCCGAAAGGGACAGTATGCTGATGTTCGATGTCGACGGCGTTACCACACGGAATGTCTGCCCGAAGGTAAGGTTCACATCCAGCGCAGTTTGATTCTGGGAGGGGACGTACGTACTCGGGATTGCGGCATACGCTCTAAAATGTGGAAAAGAAGGCATCCCCGCTGCGGAAAAAATGAGGAGCCCCCCAAAGAATAGAAAGATCCAAATAGACACAAGATTGGATTTTTGTTTTCTTTGAGAAGTCGCTCGCAAAAAGCAGCTACCTCACGATTTCGATATAACGAAATATATAGCTACTTCACTGTGAATTCGAATGCCGGCTCCGAATCTCCTTTACTGACGAGGTGGTACCGGACGACAATAATTTTCAAATCAAACGGAATGGCGATGCAAAAGAAATCGGTGTTGATCTGTTTCGCTGTGGCCGTGGCTTCTCTGTCATTTTCTAAAAAATTGTTCCATAACATCGCGCTGATTCATTGAGTATAGTACCTGCTCTGCGGTCTGAAATACTAGATAGATCATTTCGCTAGACGACTTATCCTGAAATCTGGGCAAAATTTTCCGGTTGGAGCTCTCCAGAGCTGTGCAATAACGTTGCAGAGCCACCTAAATCGAAGGCAAAAACGCGCAATCCCCAAAATTTAGAAGCACTACTTTCACAAGTCTTTGATCCACCGCGAACGTGCACCCTAGGATTTGAACGCGCCAAAAAAATCCCGACTACGGTATCTGCGGGTACTCACATACTTCATTCCAATATTTGCGATCATCGGAGGCTACGGGTTAATCGTGGTCGCAACACAGGAAAGCTCGCCGTTCACGATAGTGACCGGAACGAGCATGCAACCGACAATACTTCCAGGAACGATCGCACTTATTGCCAAGGTACCCTTCAATCAGTTGCGGATCGGTGACGTGATCGTCCACACTACGCAGGATTCGTTGCTCGCTCCCTGCGATAGCTCTCCCGCACGCACGCTTACGGGGGAGGTTTCAAATCCGTGCTTTGTTATCCACAGGATAGTAAGCATTCAGACGAATTCTGCCGGAGAAAGGATAGTGACTACCAAGGGGGATGACAATGAGGGCTCCATCCCAGGGATCGACACCGGGATCAACCAGTCGATGTACCTGGGTAAAGTCGTCCTTCAATTCCCTCTTCTGGGATACCTCACCGAGCAACCGTATAACGAGATCATCGCATTTTTCATTTTTGTCGCGCTGATAGCTGAGCTATTGTTTGAGAGAAAGCAGCCCGCCACTTCAAAGTGAGTTGCTGAAATCCTCCATCTTTTAGTGCTCCGCTCCTCCGATCAAGACGACGGATTTGTTAGAACCTCTGAAAGCAAGTTCGGACTCGCGTTGCCGCCGCTCAACACCGAAACGACCTTTTCTTTGTCATTAAACGGAAATTTCCTTTGGAGTACGGCCGCAACTGGCGCTGCCCCGGCAGGCTCTACCATGATATGCAGATCATTTAGGACAAATTTCATGGCTTGCTTGATCTCCTCATCGCTCACTAGCACCATGTCGTCAACTTGGTCGAGCATGAGTTTCAAGTTCAGTGGTTCCGTGGTGGACGCTGACATGCCATCGGAGATGGTGTTCGGCGCCTGTGAGACTATTTTTCTCTCCTTGTAAGATCTGTAAGCAGCGGGAGCGCCCTCCGCACACACGCCTATGATTTTCGTGTGATGAGCTTTTCCTGCCGCCTTGATCGCTGTCGCAATCCCGCTGATCAATCCTCCTCCCCCGACCGGGACCAGCACGTAGTCAGCGTCGGGGAGGTCTTCGCTTATTTCAAGGCCGATCGTCCCCTGCCCCGAAATTACTTCCGGATCGCCGAAGGGATGGACGAGAACCGCTCCCTCTTTCTCCACGATCTCCCTCGCATGAGCAGCGAGCTCGTGCACGGTCTTGCCGGCTTTGATCAACTTTACATTTTTGTACTCGCCGATAGCCTTCACCTTGGCTTCGTTGGCGGTGATAGGCACGATGATGGTGGCATCCAACCCCACCATCTCCGCCACGTACGCGACCGCGAGGCCGTGGTTTCCGGCAGAAAAGGTCACGATCGAATTCTTGGAACCGGCGTCAGCGAGACGAAGGATCTTGTTCAAGGCACCACGGATCTTGAACACGCGAATCGGCTGGTAGCACTCGAGCTTCAAGTACGTCTCGATGGAGGCGTAAAGCGACAGCGTTCTGGAGTAGTACAGGGGTGTTCTAGTGTAATACTTGGAAGCCCTGTTCCTCGCATCTTTGATAGACTGTAGATTTATCCTCTTGAGCGCTTCCATCTGATCGGCTGTTAGCTGGAACTCTTGGGGCATTTTTCTAATTCAGCCTACTTACTCTCTAATCGCGTCTTCTTTCCGCGACAAAATCAATCCGGGTTCCGGCTTTCTCGGATAGCGCCTTTCTGTAAATGTGCTGCGCGGCGGCGAGGTCTTCGATGGCGAGCCCAACCGACTTGAAGATCGTTATTTCGTCGTCGCGCGTCCTCCCTTTAACGGCCCCAACAAGAATTTCTCCTATCTCCCCTCTGATGTGGGCGTCGCTAACTAGACCCTCACCCTTTGGGACTCTGAAATCATCCGCTTCCTCGATTGTAGACTGCCGCCGGTCGACGAACAGAGTACTCTTCGCAATCGCGCTTGAATCAAGCTCCCGGAACGGCGGGATGGATGCACCAACTGCGTTGACATGGGCTCCATCAGAGATCCACTCTCCCTTCAAAATCGGGGTGGTGGAAGCCGTCGTGGTGCAGATAATGCCCGCGCCTCTCGTCGCCTCCTGTGCGCTTTCAACTGCTTCGATATCGAATCTTGAACCAGCTTTCTTTGCGAGGGCCCGCGCGTGATCATGATTTCTCGACCAAATCCTGACTTCGCGGATCGAACTCCTCACAATTGGGATCGCTTCCAGATGCATCTCCGCTTGAGTCCCAGAGCCGAGGATCGCAAGTATTCTCACATCCTTTCTTGCGAGAAGATCTGTCGCCACCGCACTTACTGCCGCCGTGCGAATTGCCGTGACTGAACCGGCATCGATGATCGTCAGCAGCTGGCCGTGTTCGGTCTCAAAGAGCTGAATGGCGCCCTGATGGGAGTCGAACTTTGTGTCGTGGTTTCCGGGAAAAACCGTAACGACCTTTATACCCAGGACGGGCTGGCTCCCTCCCAGATAAGCAGGCATCATACCCAGAATACCCTTCTTGTCAGGCTGTCTGAGGGCCTGTCTTTGCGGTAATAGCACCTCGCCCTTTGCGAGCGCGATCATAGTATCTCTCATTGTATTGATACACTCTTCCATAGGGAGGAGCGCCTTAACTTCATACGCACCGACGATCAGAGTTTCCAATTTTGATTCCCACCCAATCAAGAGATTCAGATTTCCTGTGTATAAGAAATTCTTTCGTTTCTTGCGCGGAAAAGATTCCTTTTTAATTGCCTCGGACTTACCCTAATATTCCTCCTTTGTCATTGAGCGAAGCATACCGGCGACTCGCGGCAGTCGTCTTCACGGACATTGTCGGATATACTGCTCTAGCCCAGAGGGACGAATCGCTGGCGCTTGCTCTCCTTCAGAGACACAACTCGCTCGTCAGATCGGTGGTAGGAGCGCACCGTGGCAAGGAAATAAAGACGATAGGAGACGCGTTCCTGCTCGAATTCGACAGCACGCTGGAAGCTGTCGTTTGCGCGGTGGAGATCCAGCGCGCCTTCTGGCAGCAGAACGAGCACTCCCCCGAAGGAGAGAAGATCTTCCTCAGAATCGGCGTCCATGTTGGAGACATCATCGTCCAGAACAACGACATTTTCGGCGATGCCGTAAACATTGCCTCCAGGATCGAGCACGAGGCGGACCCCGGTGGTATCTGCATTTCCGAACAGGTTTACTCCCAGGTCAGAAATAAGCTCAAGTATCCAATCGTGAAGCTGCCGCAGCAGAAGCTGAAAAATGTCGAACTCAGAACGGATCTGTACCTGGTGGAACTTCCGTGGTACAAGAAAGAACCAGAACTGAGGTCCCGAGTAGGTACAAGAAATCGTATCGCAGTCATGCCCTTTGCAAATATCAGCCCTGATCCGGGAGACGCCTACTTCTCGGACGGCCTGACGGAGGAGGTCATCTCCGCGCTTTCAGAGATCAAGGAGTTACGGGTAATCGCGAGAACCTCCATCAACAGGTACCGGGGAGTGACTGACAAAGACGCGGCGGAAATAGGTTCCGAGCTACAGGTTGCTTTCATCTTGGAGGGGAGCGTTCGCAAGTCCGGAAATAAGATCAGGGTGGCCACCCAGCTGATCGAGGTCTCGACCCAGGAGCACGTATGGTCAAACCACTACGATCGAGACTTGGACGACATTTTTCTCATCCAGAGCGACATCGCAAAGAATGTTGCCGACTCTCTCAAATTGACCCTCTTTGCAGACGAGAGAACCCACATCGAGGAAAAAGGAACGGGCAGTTCCACCGCGTACGTCGCCTACCTGAAGGGGCGGGCGCTACTCCACGACAGGTCGGAGAAAGCGATCCGGGGAGCCAAAGAGCAGTTTGAAATTGCGATCAAGGAGGATCCCTCGTTTGCTCTCGCTTACGCCGGGCTGGCTGACATACAGATGCTCTCCAGCGACTACCTCCTCTCACCCTTTCCGGAATCTCTGGAGGCGGCCAGATCGTACATCAGAAAATCGATTGAACTGGATCCTGACCTCGCGGAAGCTAGAGTCTCGCTCGCACAAGAGCTCATGTATGAGTACAGGTTTCACGAAGCCGAAGAGGAATTCCGAAGAGCGATTTCCTTGAACCCGAGCTACGCGACGGCCCACCACTGGTTCGCCAATTGTCTCGCAGATTTAGGGCGCGACGAAGAATCACAATCCGAAATAATGATCGCAGAAGATCTGGACCCTCTTTCTTCCATCATTGCACTTTCGGCAGTGTACAATTACATGGAGCAAGGCAAGTTTGACGAAGCGCGGAAAAGACTGAAAAAACTTGTCGAAATCGATTCCGCAAGCCAGCTAGTCACTGAAGGTTTCATGATTTATCACCTCCTTAGAAAGGAGTGGGATGAGGCAATCGAATACATCGAGAAGATGAGGAAGGAGGAGCTGAACGATCCATACCTAGACGCGGACATGGCGTACATCTACGCATCTACTGGCAGGAAGGAAGAAGCATTGAAGATAATTGAGAAACTGGATCGTGAGGTTCCCGAAAGCTCCGGTACCAAGTATTCCTTGCTCGCATTCGCTAACGCGGCTTTTGACAACCTCGACGAATGCTTCCGATTACTTGACCGTGCGTATGCTACGCAGGAAGTATTTTTTGGGTGGTTCAGGCATTCCCCGGTCTTCGAGAGGGTGCGAAAGGACCCGAGATTCAACGAGCTGATGAAGAGGGCGGATCTACTCTAACGCTGGATGAGAAACATTATTTTTTGCCCCCGGAGAGCGAGCCAATTCAATACCAGATGTAAGAATGGCGCATTACTGCTCGCGCCGGCTTGATTTGTCAAGCTCAGTATTCTCAATAAAGTGATCGGAATCGCGCAATAGAGTTAGCTGTATATCGCCCAAGTTGATGACCCGAAAAAGCTTGCCTCCCTAGAGCCGCAGTCTTCTGATTAGTGGTCGAACATCTTTGATGGAAAATGCCAGTCATGGTCAAACGTGTTTCTGGTTCGAAATGCTTCATAAAGTTGCGACTTGCACGAGAAGTGCCAGAGTTCAACTAATAGACGAGTACGCTTTCTAGTTCTGACCTGACTCTCCACCATTGTGCTGGCCCTCCGGTAATGCGCAGCCAGACCAGCCACATTACGCCGATAAGCAGACCCGTGACAAGAAGTGAAACGACAGCTACTACGAGGTTCTGGAATAGGTCAAACCCCTTCGACCAATATAATGCGTAAAGAAGAATGAAAACGAGCCACGCGATTACGGCAAGTATTGATCCAATTATTGCCCCGAAAGGAGGTGCAAATTTTCTGTCGGGTTTGTCACTCCAAATGCTCATGTTGGGTCATCCTAAGTTTCGTTGTCAACCCTGCCGATTCAATCCTTTCCCCGTTGAAGAAGATGACTCAGGTCGCAGTTTGATCGCAATAACAGCCGATAGCTTTTCCCCTCTTAGCCTAGCGATGAAGTCCACGATGAGACTGCCAATTGTTCCGTATTCCTTTTTGAAAATCCGCTGTATTTGATCACGCGCCTCGTCTGCTTCGACCAAATGCGCTTCTCCGTCAACCCATGACCCCTGCGGTTTGCCGTTCCTGTCAGACAGAACTATGCGCACAAACGGATTTCTCTTAATGCGCCCAACTTTCCAAGATTTGGGATCAGTGCGCACGTAGATTTGGCCATTGTTTTCTATAGACTGGACGGGAGTCCTCTTTGCCTTGCCCTCCCTGCTGTACGATTCAAGATTGATGTATCTTCGGCCGGAAAATTGATTACCCTGACTTTGGGGTTCCATGATTTTCGTCCTCGCCCCTTTCAGATCAATGGGCAATAATCTTCGATATAAGGCGCGGCACGATTCTCAATCATGATAATGATAGAAGTGCTGGAAGAATTCGATTTCTTGAGAATTTCTGGCTCTTTTGATGAAAGGTGACCTGTCCTCCCATTCCAGCAGGTGCGATTGGAGCAATTGAGTTATAAGAAAAAGTTGGGATGCCAT
>JASHPQ010000316.1 GCA_030037995.1 Nitrososphaerales archaeon
GGTGGGTTCGAGGAGCTCATCAATCAGGGGACGGTCCAAACCCTCCGGAACATCGTAAGACTCGTAGGCTCCTCCCCACTTTTTCAGCAGGACCCTCCGAGCTAGTGACAGGCCATTGGAGTGGATGCCGGAGCTTTCCAGCCCGATCAAACGATCTCCGCTGGAGATTTTGCCCCGTATCACCTGCTTGTACTGGACAACGCCCAAACACGAAACGAAAAGGTCGAATGGCGATCCTTCTCCTGATATGGGGTTGTGGAGGATCTCGCGGACATCACCCGTTTCTCCGGAGGCCAGAATGCAACCGGCAGCTTCAGCCCCGGAGCGAACTCCGGATATTATCGAACTCACTATTTTCGGATCGGATTTCGCTATATGGATCCCGTCGCTGACCAATACAGGATCTGCCCCCGATCTCAAGATATCGTTTACAGCCATCGCTACTCCGTCCACCCCTATCGTGTCGTATTTCCCGGACAACTCGGCCAGGAGGGTTTTCGTTCCTACCCCTTCGATTTGAAGATCGTAATAATATGGAGAGGCTCTGGAAATTGGAAATATTTTGCCGAATGGCAGAGTTACAACTTGGCCAGATTTGTACCGCTGGGCCTCGCGAGAAAGGACGGCCTGAATCCCGAGCTGAGACTTCTGCCGAACCTTCCTGTCAATCCCCTGCTCAGCATACGTTAATTCGCGACCCTTCGAGGCTTTCACCAACCGTTTGCCACTTTCATTTTTTGGATTTGAGAAATTGTGAAAGTTGGGAAAAAGCTACTTTGAAAGAGAGCGCGAGATCTCCACTATACGAGCTCTCCATCGGTTAGCTATTTTTCTTGCTTTTTCGTCCGCGATCCCCCGGTACATTATCGGATCTTCGATTAAAGCCCAAGCTTCTTTGGGAATCTTGTCGTAGTACTTCGAAAGCTCCTGATCGTTTCGGATGATCTCCCGAAAACTCTTCTTGTTGTCGATGGACTCTTGCACCAGTCGCCGGACGCTTTCATGAGCGTCTGGATGGCCTGCGACCGCGAGCAAGATGTAGAGGGGCTCTGAGACTATCTTATCAGCACTGAGGGCGAGGTTCCTTTGAATCATTTTCTGATCGACGGTTATCTTCAGCCTCCCGGTTTTTTCGTCCCAGAGAGTCCGCGTCACCCTCCTCACGCAGTAATCGAATGCCACGATCAACTCGGGAAGATATCTTTGGGAAGATGAATTTGTAAGGTCCCGCTGGTGCTCAGACACCTGATCCAAATACACAGTGACCATTTGCGGCATGAATTTTTTCCACATGCTCTCGACGTTTTCGAAGTTAATCGGATTTCGTTTCTGGGGCATCGTGGAGGATCCGACCTGCTCCCCGGAGAACTCCTCAGAAATTTCCGCGATCTCGGTTCTCTGAAGGTGACGCATGTCCCTTGCGAGGTTCGCAATCACCCCAAAAGTAGAGACGATCGAGTGCATGAGATCCGTAATCGGCTCGGGCTGAACGATCTGCGTCGAGATCTCGGAACTTTTGAGGCCCAAAGAAGAAAGGAGCTCCGTCTCGAAAGTCTCCGGGTCTTTCACGATCAAAGAAAGCGGCCCGTAAACTCCGACTGCCCCTGCGAACTTCCCCGAAAGACCTCTAACAGCTTTCTCGATTGCCTCTACCCGCTGCCCAACCCTTGACACGTAGTACGCGAATGAAAAACCCACTGTAATGGGTTCGGCGTGCTGTCCGTGCGTTCTGCCGATCTGAGGCAACTCCGAATATTTCAGGGTAAGTTCAATGAGGGCAGATTCGAGCTTAAGCAGGTCAGGCAGTACGACACTGAGCAACGCCCCTTTGAGCCGCAGAGAGTTGGCGGTATCGACGATGTCGTATGAAGTGGCGGTGAGGTGCACGAACGGTTTTGCCTCGTCAGAAACTTTGTTTCGAATGACATTCGCGAGGGCTCGAATGTCATGTCGTATCCTTGCCTCTTCAGCATATACTTCCTCCGCGGATACGGCATCTGAGGCTCTGGCAATCTCCTCCGCAGCCTCGGGGAGACATAAGCCAGCCTTGGACAATTGGAGGGCGAGAGCGGCTTCCACCCTCGCCTTGTACTTCACGTATGCTTCTTCAGAGAGATACGGGAAGAGATCCGAGACTTGGTAACGAAAATCTGTGGGTGAAAAGAGCTCAGAGTACAAAGGTTCTTTCTTTTCCTCTTCGGGCCGGGATCTGTCTTCCTTCAATAGACGATCGCGAGCTCCAGGGCGAGCCATTCTAGCTAGTGCTAGTTGCCGAAATCACTTCGTCCACACTGAGGAGTCCGAGCGATTCCATCGATCTCGCTCCGGAAAGCACTTCCCAAGCTCCCTGGCACCGCTTGGAAATCTGACTGAGCACAAGTTCCGGAAGCGCAGGAATCTCGCCATCCCCGGAAAAGCCCTTCCTCATCAAATAATCCCGGAGGAATTCCTTGTCAAGGCAGTGCTTCTCTTGCCGCTCGCCGATTCGGTACTTGTCCTTCGCCCAAAACCGGGCAGAATCATGAGTGGGAGGCTCGTCGATCTGAATAAGTTCGTCCTTAACTCTTCCATATTCGAGTTTGAAGTCGGGAATGATTATTCCCTTTAGGCTCGCCTCTTTTTTGTAGTACTCAAACAGCCTGTACGTCGCTTCCTCCAGATCGCTCCATTCGTCCGGACTTACTAGCCTTCTGCGGAGAGCTTCCTCCTTTGAAAGCTCTTCATCGTGTCCCTCGTCGCTCTTCGTAGTTGGTGTAAGCACAATTTCTGGCAGTTCTTCTGCGAGTTGCAACCCACCGGGTAGCTTTACGCCGGAGACCTCCCTCGTCCCCTTCGAATAAGCCCTCCAGGCCGATCCGTAGAGATACGCCCTAACAATCCACTCGATGTCAATCCGCTGAGCCTTCTTGACGCGGAGTGTGCGCTCGTTGAACCTAGAGATGTAGTGGTTTTTGAAGAAGCGATCCGTTCTCAAAAACCAGAACTCCGATAGCTTTGTGAGAGAAACCCCCTTGCCTTCAATGCCCACCGGCATTATCCTATCGAAAGCGGAAATTCTGTCGGTTGCCACAATGAGGAGCTCATCTCCCTCGTCGTAAACATCCCTGACCTTGCCGCGTCTCAACAGATGCTTTCCTTGAAGATCAGATTGCATGAGTAATGCCAAAGCTGAGTCGCTCCTCCCCCTAATTTTCAGAAGTCGAATTTCCTTCTTGTGACTGATATCTTATGAGTCTATTCCTTTATTTTTGGAATACCTCAGAATCAATTTTTTCGAGCTGTTCCTTCTTGTCATTTGTCATCGCGGCAATCCTTTTCTTCAGCTCCTCGTTTGTCAACGCGAAGATCTGGGCCACAAAGTGAGCAGCTTTTGACGGATCATTGACGAAGGCGACGGGAACGTCCGAGGGCGTGTACGCGCTGGAAAACACTTTGGTAAGCTCGTATTTGTCAAGGTCGGGTGGGCAAGCTATGACTGGGAACATTCTTTGAGCGGCGACGACCCCCGACAAAGCGTCAGATAATCCCGCAACCGTGATAGCGACGATTTGATCCCCGCTAGAGTAGTACTCCCGAAGCAGCTTTAACAAGTACTCCGGCGTCCTGTGGGCAGAAGCGGCTCGCATTTCGCTCGAAATTGAGAGTGATGACAGCGTCGATCTGACCTTCTCACAGAAATCCAAGTCGCTCTTAGATCCCATGAAAATCACGGCTTTCTGCAATGCTTACGAGTTCCTCCCCGGAGCCTTCTGTTCTTTTATGCCTATTTCCCGGCGGCTGTTGCACTAGATCCCTGTGTGAGTTTTTTCCATGACAGGGATTCTCTGACAGCCTTGGCCTCAGTCACTCCAAGGGGAACCAACGGAGGACGAACCTGACCGCAATCTAGGCCGAGGAATCTCAAGCCCTCCTTCAATGAAGCGGGGAAAGTTCCAAGACCCATTACCTGCACGAATCCATCAATTTTTTCCTGCGCCTCAATCGCCTCGGCATACCTCTGTTTTACAAAAAGTCTGTAAATCGCGCTGGTATCTCCCGGAAGCACATTCGCACATCCGACGGTAGCTCCGGCAGCGCCTAGCTGGAGGGCAGAGAGGATCAAAGCGTCAGCTCCTATGGTCACCGGGACCAAATTCTTTAGGATCCGCAGATATTCCAAAAAAAGTTCGAGATCGCTTGTGGTAAACTTTACCCCGTAGATCCTGCCGGGGTGGCGCTCTTCCAGCTTCTTGACCAAGACAGCCGGGATGTTGTAACCAATCCACGAAGGAATATTGTATATCATCAGTGGCAAACTCACTGCCTTGAGTAACGATGCATAGTGACCAAATAATCCGTCGTTTGTTGTCTTGTAGTAAATGGGCCCGGTCGCGAGGATCGCATCAGCTCCGGCGTCTTCCGCGTCTTGCCCCAGAGAAATCGCGTTGATGGTGGAAGCTTCGGAGATTCCGGCAATCACTGGAACGCGACCCCTAGCTGCCTTCACCACTGTCCTTACGGCAGCTTTCCGTTCGTCAAACGATTGCATCAAAAATTCTCCGGATGTCCCGTTCACCATCAGCGCATTGACCCCGCCTTCGATGAGAAATTGCGAAAGTTTTTCAAAGCCCTCGTGATCGACCTCACTCATTCCTTTTCCCCTGAAGGGAGTGATCATCGGAACGACGATTCCGTGAAGTTTTTTCTGATCTTGATCCCCTTTGTGAGATCTATGGTTCATTACACTAAATGCGCCTTTTTTCTATTGGCTGTCAACTTCACTATATCTAGATTCCCGACAGGTCGTTTCCGCACGGAGTCTGTACTAAGGCGATGCCAATGTCGTTGACATTAGTTCCGGTCGGCCCTGTCATCAAAAGAGAGTTTCCGATCTTTTTGAAAAAAGAGTTAGAGTCGTTGTCTTTTAGATATTTTTCAGGACTCAGTTTCTTCGATTCGGCGACGCGGTACGCTATAGAATCTATTATGGCTCCTGCCGCTGTGGAGAATCCGTCTACGCCGTCTGTCCCCATAAAAGCAACAGTGATGCCGTCTTTCTCTTTTAGCTTTATTAGAGCGCTCAGGGCTTCTTCCTGATTTCTGCCACCTTTGCCTTTTCCGTGAACCGTAACTGTTGTTTCGCCACCCCACACGAACGCGCAAGGTAGGTCGAAGCCCCGAATTTCCGACAGATTTCTGTTAACAGCGAGAAACATATCCGTTAGGTTAGCTGCAGTGTCTCTGGACTCACCCTGCCAAGCGGATCCTAGATAGTACGTCCTAATTTTGTCGTTCATGTTGAGCTTATCTATTGCTGCACTGCAGGCCACCGAATTGTCGCCTAATATGAAATTAGTGACCTTCTCGAACATTGGGTCTCTGGGCTTTGGAGTTTCGGGGATGCGTCCGAGAATCCCTTGCTTCAGCCGTATAGCTGCTCTTGTAGGGACCTTTTGCAAAATGCCGTACTCCGTGAGTATTTGGAGAGCATCCCGAAAGGTGGTTGGATCTGGTGATGTTGGTCCCGAAGCGATAGATTCGATTGGGTTTCCGACAATGTCTGAGATAATCAAAGAAAGAATTCGAGCACCGTTTCCAGCTCTGGCTAGCTGACCCCCCTTCACTGAGGATAGGTGTTTCCGGACAGTGTTTACTTTCTCAATACTTGCTCCACACTTCAGAAGAAGGTGGGTTGTTCGAACCTTATCATGGAGGGTCAGGCCCGTTGCGGGAAGCGCCATCAGAGATGAGCCTCCACCTGATATTAGACAGAGAACCAAGGAATTTGCGGTCGCGCTCCGGACGGCTTTCATTATGGCAACCGTCGCTTTCACGCTCTTTATGCTCGGAATAGGATGGGTGGCTTCCAGCAATCTGATTTTCTTGTTGTGGAAGCGTCTGGAGGTTCCTTTCGGCATACTCACGACCCCCGAATATTCGATGGTCGGAGGAATCAACCGCTCCAGCGCCTCTGCCATCGCTCCACTGGCTTTCCCAGTTCCGACGACGATCAACTTGTCGTACGATCTTAAAGGAAAAGCAAGCTCCGACCCGAGGATCCTCAAATTGTCGTTTGCATCGATCGACAGTCTGCTTTTCATCAAGACTCCCGGACGTACGGCGTCCACCGCGGAATTGAGACCGCTGAGTATCAATCGCCTGTGCCCAAGCGGATCTTTTCCGACTATTCTTTCGTAATCTTCGATTAGCTCTTCAGGATGACTCATTGAAATCAGGAATTTCCTTCTTCGGAAGGTTAATGGACAAGAAAAGCGAATTTCCGCGATTACGTCTAGAGCATTACGGTTCCCCCATCGACCACTATTGTCTGACCCGTTACGAAGCTCATGTTGTCAGAGGCGAGGACTACGCATACGCGAGCCACCTCATCAGGATCTCCCCATCGCTTCATGGGGGCTTCCTGGCCTAGAGAGACCTGATCCTCCTTGGAAAGATTGTTGAAGGTCGAGTCGGTCTTGATATTTCCTGGAGCTACCGCGTACGCTCGCACGTTGTGTTCGCCATACTCCGAGGCGATCTCCTTTGCGAGTCCCCTGACGGCAGACTTGGTCACCGTATACGGGCCGCCCTTGTTGTACCCGGAAATAGCCGGGGTGGACGAGAAGAGGATGATCACCCCTTTTTTCTGTTGAATCATTTGTGGAATCACACCCTTGGCGACCCTGAAAGAACCAAGAAGGTCAGTGTTGAAAACCTTCAAAAAATCCTCCTCAACCAGCTCGTGGAGTGATTTGTTCCAGAGCCCGGCGTCGAATGGGTAACCGGCGGTGCAAACTAGCGCGTCGATTCCTCCCAGTGCTTCAATCGCCCGGGCAGCGATGTTTCCTCCCTGAATAGGGTCTGAAACATCCCCCTGTAGCGCGAAAGCCTTTGAACGCCCCTTCGCCACGATCTCTTGTGCTAAGGCCTCCACTTCAATGCCCTTCCGCGCAACCAGACATACATCCGCTCCATTCTCGGCGAAGGCAAGAGAGATTGCGCGTCCCATCCCCCGGCTCGCTCCCGTTATAAGAGCCCTCTTCCCCTGAAGCAATCTTTATGCTCCCTAGTCACCCGCAACTCCAAGAGCTCTCCATATATTGGCTTCTATTTTGTGCAGCATTTCTTCTTTGAAATTTCCTTTGGGAGCGGTCAATACTATTAACGTCAATCTATCAAGAGTTGCGTTACAAGTACATTGGAGCCGAAATCGATCGTCTTGCTTTCCGGTGGTTTGGATTCTGCTGTCGCCTTGTATTGGGCGCTGGACCGGGGGTACGTCGTGGAAACACTTACCTTCGACTATTTTCGGAGAAGCAAAAAAGAAATTCGATCGTGCATCGAGATCTCAAAAGTCTCAAACTGTCCTAATCGAAGAATCAAGCTGGAATTTTTGAAAGAAATTGATGATAGTAGAAGGGAGACTAAAAACACCGGACTTTCTGGTGCCCAGAGCTCGTACATCTCTTGCAGGAATCTGATCTTCTACGGGATCGCTGCATCCTTTGCCGAAATTAGCAATTCCCGATACATAGTCGGAGGACACAACCGAAACGACGCAGAGACCTTTCCAGACTCCTCTTTAGATTTCTTTCGGCAGTTCAACAGAACTGCGAGTCTAGGCAGGATTACCGGGAACAAAACGGGCCGTGTATTGCTCCCTTTTGCAAAATTGGACAAAGCCCAAGTCCTTCAATTAGGGGCTCGTTTGCTGGTCCCCTTCGAATTGACATGGAGCTGTTACAAATCCGGGAAAACTCCCTGTCAAAAGTGCCTGTCGTGTAGGTTGCGAGCCGAATCCTTCCAAAGAGCCGGGTTGCGAGACCCTCTTCTTAACTAGGGCATTTTCATGAAGCAGAGGAATATTCGCGGCCACACGGATGGAATTCTACGAAAGATCCGGCGTTGGCTAATCTCGATTGATTAACGCCCAAATTCGTAATATTCTCAGACACAGCTCACAAACGGATCTTTTTGAAACTCACAGAATCTTTTTCTGTTTCTAGTGTATGGTCGATCATCGTTCCTTTCTTGGCTTTTGGATTCACATCAAGGTATGATTCAACCGCAAGAAGTTGCCGGAATCTGAGCCTATGGGAGGAGCCCTATGAATCCTATTTCATCACCTGTTAGATTACAAACCCCCTAGTCCTCTCCACCAGTACCATCCCCAACGAACCGCATTCGGGATTATAGCGAGATTGCCCGTACCAAAACTGGCTTTTACTCCAGATCCGATGCAAGTTAGAGAGAGCCTAATAGCCGTCTTCGAATTACGGTATTGGGGAACCCCGGCGAGCCCGCCAATTCCACTTTTCACATGCCTCCAGAAATCATTTCCATAGACGAGACGATGCTCAGCCTCAATAGCAACCCTGACTCGGTCGTAACCTTTGTTCGTGACATGACTGCTCATTAACAAGTCCTCGGAGCCAAAGCCGAGGTAAGGCCCTTTGGGATAATGCCAGTCAGAAAGAGCCCCCGTTTTAACTATTGCACAGCAGTTAAAGCTTCTCTCATCTGGCTTTAGATTCCATACCGTTTTTTTCTTGATGTCCCCCCTAAATCGCCAATGCGACCAATCTGAGTACCACGATGGAGCGGAGGGAATCGCCAGTCCTTCCAGCCAACCAATTTTTTCCCTATTCCAGTATTTGATGACGGTATCATACCAGTTAACGGGTAGAAAAACGTCGTCGTCCAGCCAGACGAACCTTTCGGTTTGCGCCCTCTGAATAGCTCTCTCTCTGGCTGGTCCCAGTGGAGCGGATGTTTCTATGATGATGTCGTGAACTGGTATGGCTGACTTGATCATTTCCTCAAATTCGGGAGAGATCCTGTTTTTAGTAACTAGGAGAACATCTAACGAAGTCATTTTTCCAATCTGCTAGGTTTGCTTTTCCAATACTCGATAGTTTTAGCCAAACCGGAGTCTAGACTCACCTTCGTTGTCCAACCGAGCACGGCTCTTGCCTTTTGAGAATTAATTCTGTGATCGATAATGTCTAATGGTCGATGCGGAATGCTATTCCAAACTATTTGACCACGAAAACCAGTGAGCTTCACAATTTCCTCAGTTACCTCTGCAAGAGTCTTGGCATTCCCGGTCGAGAAATTGAAAATATCTCCAATTGCCTTCTCTCTGTTCTGAAGAACATTGAGATAGGCATCTATATGATCATCAATGTACATGAAATCTCTTGTTGCACCAGCTTCCCCGAGGAAGACCTCTCCATTAGAATTATTGATCATCTGAGAAATGGCTTTCTCTATGAAAAAGTGACTATCGTCCTTTCTGCCGTAGGAATTTGTGGCCCGCATGATTGTAGCGGGAAAATTGTACGCTTTGTTCATCATCACGGCATACTCGCTGGCCGCGTGCTTTGACACGGAATAGGGGCTGTTCGGAATACAAAGGGCCTCTTCGGAAGCCGGCCGGTTGGGTGAGACGCCGTACTCTTCTGTCGTCCCGGCTATTATTGCATGTTTGAAATCTGGACAATATTGCCTGCACGACTCAAGGAGATTCATTGTACCAAGAAGATTTGTCTCAATTACTTCACTTGGATGATCGTAAGAATAAGACACCGGAGAAATAGCTGCAAGATGAATTAGGACATCAGGCTGCAACAACTTGATTTCATTCCTTATCGTCGCAAAGTCACGCAGATCGGCGAAATGCGTTGCGATATCTCTACGGAGATTGAAGTAGCGTCCCGTTACGTATCTTTCTAGGATGTGTACTTCGTATTGATCTTCCCCTATCAACCTGGGTACTAAGTGGGATCCTACGAATCCAGTAGCTCCCGTAATCAATAGTTTTGGGAGTTTTGGCACAATAGCTTGGCTCCGAATTCTCTAGTAGTGAAGATTGGATATCTGATGGGCATTCGAGAAACTAAATTCTTCCTCTAATTTCCCCCAGAGTTGTTTGAAGCGATTCATATTCTTCTCTTTGGAATTTCCTACAGCTTTTTTCACAATCCGGTAAATAAGGGATTGGGAAATGAAAGTCAGTTTGTGCGATCTTTGCATTGACTTGAGTTATTGTTTTTGTGATTGCAAAAATCCCAGCCCATAATTCTGCCAACCTCTAAAATTTCGTCAAGCAACTCATTGTCAAATCTGCCTCAAAGCATCCGATCGAGGAGCCCAAACGAGAAGGATTAAGGATAAACGTCTCATCAACGATTGAATTTTCAGCTATTCATGAATTTTACAAACTCCTCGCGAGACATTTTGGCAAGCGTGTAATTCGTCTTCAATTCCTCTGCCAAGGTCGCTCTGGGACTCTTGCCATAATCGTGTCCCGGATATACAATAAGCGAAGGATCCAGCCGGCGCAACTTCTCAAAGCTGTCAAACAGGGCGCTTGCATCCCCGCCGGGCAGGTCGACTCTGCCGCACTCTCCTATGAACAGGGTGTCTCCCGTAATCAGCGCGAAATCGTTCACCTGGATGCACATGCTCTCCGGAGAGTGGCCCGGAGTGTGGATGAACTTTAGACGAACTTCCTCCCCGAGCGAGAGTTCCTCGCGGTCGACAACTCCCGAATCCTTCATCGCCAGCGAAGCCTGATGCATCACGATCTTCGCCCCGGTCCGGCGCTTGAGCTCGACGTTCCCCTGTATGTGATCAAGGTGAGCGTGAGTGTTGATGATGTATTTTAGCTGCAGGTTTCGGTCTCGCAATCTGGAAAGAAGTGATTCGATCTCCCAGGCTGGATCGAATATAGCCGCATCCGACCTTGAGAGATCGGCAACAATGTAAGAAAAGTTCCTGTAAGCACCAACTGGGACTTGCTCAAAAAACACTTGAGAATTGCTCATCGAGGCACACCAATATTTGCGACAAGGATCCTGCCGCAGAGGTTTCGGGTCGCTTCATTTACGAGCATACCCACTTTGGGAGCGTGCATGGTGATGGTGAAATCAGAACGGACAGCCACTTTGAAATTCCCAGAGTCGGCTTCCAGCCCTGAGGGAAGGTCAACGCTGATTTTGCTAATGTTCGCGTTTTCATTTAGGGATTCGATGATCCGCCTCTGAAGTGCACGCGGTTCTCCCCTGAACCCCGTGCCGAATATTCCTACGACGACAACATCGGCGCCCTTCAATAGCCCTGTGAAAGAGTCAGCCTCAGATTCGGAGG
>JASHPQ010000317.1 GCA_030037995.1 Nitrososphaerales archaeon
AGTAGGGATACTTGTTCTCTTAATTGGACTGGTTGCCCTAGTAATTGGGGCTAGAATGAGATCAGAAAACGAAAGTTACTCAGCGCCTCTTGAAACGTATAGAAGCCCAAGAACGACTCAATCGGCAATTCAGATTCCAATATCGTCAATAAATAAACCAAATGAGGGGACGGTGTGCCCAAATTGTTTGGTGAAACTTTCAGAAGAAAGCATAGCGACAAAGAGATGTTCGTTTTGTGAAGTCCCTATTTCATCATATTACTTGGAGCAAAATTCACCAGATAAAAAAGAAGATGCTAAAAAAAGCCTCGTAGTGGTTGGTAAATTGACACTGAATCCAGAAATGCTTCACATCTCACGGGATAGCTCAAGGATAACACGTGTTTCTTTTATGGAACCTTTCAAAGCTACTACCTTACGGATAGATGGAGTGCCTGAGAATGTGTCGTTTATGTGGGGGGAGACCCCACTCAAAGCGATTGCTTCGGGAAATGCCGTTGCCCTAAAGTTGACTGCTGGCAGTGAGGCATTAAAAGGTTCATATTACATTTACATAGAATTCGAAAGCATACCCGATAGAATTAAAATCACTGGCAGACTTTCTGTCGAGTTGGTTTGAGTATTTTACGAAAATGAAAATCAAATTGTATTTATGGCACACCTGAATGGATGAAAGATTACTTAACACCAATTTCGTAAGTAGTGAGGGAGAATGAGAAACCATGACCACAGTTCTTGCATCTTTGCTCGAAACCCACTAATACATTTTCTTTCGGACTTCTGATTTCTCCTGCAAACTCAAAATCGTGGGATTTCAACATTCTATCAACCTCTATTGTGCTTTTTACTTCAAGGTCGCTCGGCATTAGGCACTTTGCAACTTGAGACTCACTCTCCAATTTTGCCATAATGGTTAGTGGTGCGTTCTTGGTATAAAAGAACTAATTTCTAGTCCGAACCTTCGGGATTTGGGCCTTTCAAAGCATCTTTCTCGGAGAAAGTAATGCTAACCGAATCAGAGCGCCGAATCTTCAAGCAAATTAGACGAAGTCTAAGATGCCCTAAACTTTCTTTCCATTATTCCGAGCCTTCAAAACCCGTTTGCTCGCAACTATATAGCATATTGACCCAAATCGTTATACTCGAACTCGTCCAAATACGACTCCTTTTGCCCTACAGAGGCGTGGGCCAACTCCTTTTCCTTCATCCCTTTATATACAACCCGACCCGGCGGCGGCCGAACCCACCCTCGGGCTACACCGGTTAAAACCGAGGGGGCCCTCGGTAGTCGCTGAAGATGCAAAGCGGCATTAGACACAAAAGATGGTACCCCAGCCTGAAATTCAATAGTATAGTTGGATGGCGAATAGTCTGATATAATTTGCCTTCAAGGCATCCTTGAATTGCAGTCAAGACAGGCTGGTGCTCTTGTCGTCGTAGTGGCAATCATCGCCCTCGCGCTCGGAGCTATCGTAGGAAGCTCGATCTCCTCAAGGACGACGACGTTCACAAGCACGGCGACAGCCACCCTGACACCGCCTATCGTTGTTTACTATTCGACTGTGGTTTCGTCCACTACTCTGACCACCCATGTTTCACCTGAGAGCGTCGGGACAATCACTGAGCTGATTCTCATTAACGGACTGGAGTACCAGACAGCCTACGTGAGTGGATCTTGCAGTTGGGCTGCCCCGACGGTCGCCCTGAATTATAGTACTTCTACCGAGTACATTCTCTCCCCTGTTGCTGCCGGCACCGCTCCCTACAAGTTGCTGAACGAAACCATAACGACAGTCACACCGCTCCCGTTTAACATCAGCGTCACTACTGACACGACAATCACGTATAGCACAATTTCGTCACAAAACTCATCCTATTCTTGTCCCTTTTCTTCGCCCTCTTTTCCATGACTGAATATTATCAAAAATCATCATAGCAGGGATCTGACTGATTTGGGGGCCTAGCTCAAAATTTTTTGGTCTCAAAATTGAGAGCGAATCCCAAAATTGTTTTGCTATTGACAGACGAAAAGAGGGCTATACGAGCTACGGCTTGTCTTTCTGCGTTTCCCTCCCATTTCCTCACTTGATGGGGAGCTCCTTCGATGTATTCATCCAGGATGAGAACTTGCCAGAGAATAGGAATTCGACCGAGATCGAATGAGCAAACGTTATCTTTGGTCAACTCGAGCTTCCAAAGTCGATGGGTACTTTTCGTTCTTTTGGGCGAAAGCAATAACCTCAATTAGCTCGAGACTAGCTTCCGAAAAGAACCCGGATAATGATCATTGGAGTACCCAAGGAGACTGCAGATCGAGAAAGACGCGTCTCCCTTGTACCAGACGCAGTTTCAAAATTCACGCAATCAATGGTGATCATAGAGACCGGAGCTGGCGAAGGTGCGGATTATCCAGATTCAGCGTACTCCGCAAAAGGTGCAGAGGTGGTGTCCGATCCTGAAACACTTTATTCTAGATCTGATATCGTCCTGAAAGTTCAACCTCCATCCATAAACGAGGTTGAAATCCTCAAGGAAAATTCAGTGCTGATTTCATTTCTTTATCCCCTGTCCAATCTTGAAATGGTGCGACATCTAGCGACCAGAAAAATTACTTCGTTCGCAATGGATCTCATACCCAGGATCAGCAGAGCACAATCTATGGATGCCCTGTCATCTCAGGCAACGATTGCAGGATACAAGGCAGTGCTTCTTGCCGCCGACTCTCTCCCGAAACTCTTTCCCATGCTGATGACGGCCGCTGGCACCATCTCACCGGCCCGGGTTTTCGTAATAGGCGCCGGAGTGGCCGGATTACAAGCTATTGCTGTCGCACATAGATTGGGGGCAGTCGTCGAAGCTTATGATGTCCGACCTGTTGTTAAAGAACAAATCGAAAGTCTTGGTGCAAAGTTTGTGCAACTTCCGGTTACCGCGCAGGATGCTCAGACCTCCGGAGGCTACGCAAAGGCTCAATCCGAAGATTTCTATCGAAAGCAACAGGATCTGCTTGCAGAGCATGCGAATTCATCGGATGTTGTCATAACTACCGCGCTTGTTCCCGGTCAAAAAGCTCCGATCCTCGTTTCCGAAGAGGCGGTCAAGGGAATGCGACCCTCGTCAGTGATCGTGGATTTAGCGGCCGAACAAGGGGGAAACTGTGCACTGACCGAGCCAGGAAAAACCGTAATCAAGTACGGCGTAACAATTCACGGATTGGTCAACCTACCCTCGATGATGGCCCCACAAGCGAGCCAACTTTACACGAGAAATGTTGTAACCTTTCTTCTTGAAATTTTGAAAGACGGTAAGCTTGATGTCAATCTCAATGATGAGCTAATCAGAGGACCACTCGTAACGCAGGATGGGGCAGTTATGCATGATCAAACAAAGAGGACGCTCGAAGGTCCCGTCTCGGTGAAATCCTGAGAAATGACTAGCCTAGTTCTTACGGATCTCCCGGTAAATCTAATCATCTTCATACTCTCCACTTTCCTCGGCGTAGAGCTGATCCGACACGTATCCCGGCTCTTGCACACTCCTTTGATGTCGCTAACAAACGCGATTTCGTCAGTCTCTTTTGTGGCAGCACTTATAGTAATGTCAGAAACGACGAATACTTTCATTCTCACTCTGGCAATCGTCGGTGTCGCGCTCGCATTCACGAACATTGTTAGTGGCTTTTTGATTACTGATCGTATTCTGAGGATGTTTCGTCCCAGAAGTGAGGCAAACAAGAAGTCCTCCAAATGACCGATCTCCAAACTCTGTCGCTCTATCTCTACGCAGTTTCCATCCTCTTTTTCATTCTCTCTTTGCGATGGATGAGCGAAGTAAAATCTTCGAGACGAGGAAACTGGTCTGCGGCGACCGGCATGACCATAGCGAT
Organism: Nitrososphaerales archaeon; assembly: GCA_030037995.1. Classification (GTDB taxonomy): domain Archaea; phylum Thermoproteota; class Nitrososphaeria; order Nitrososphaerales; family CADDZS01; genus DATLTL01. The sequence goes on from JASHPQ010000317.1 coordinate 3,887, forward strand.
CTTTGCCACTCTTCTAGTTTACATGATTCATCAGATTGATCTTCTAGTTGCGGCTGTAGTAGTGGGGGCTGTCATTGGCACCCCAATTGCTCTGAAGGTTCCCATGACTGCCGTACCTCAGAGAACGGCCATGTCTCACGCATTTGGATCTCTTGCCGTAGCTCTCGTCGGAGCAGCGGAGTATTATCAAGATAAAGCAAGCATCATTGCAAACAAGGACTTTCTTACGATTTCAATCCTTTGCGGTGAAATGGTCCTCGGGTTTCTCACTTTCACAGGTAGCACGATCGCTTTCTCGAAATTGCAGGGAATTATTCCCGGACGGCCGTTTATCTATCCTGGAAGAATAGTAGTCAGCTTGACTAACCTAGGCATTGCGGTAGCGTTTTCTGTTTACTTCGTACTCAACCCTTCCCAATCGTTCGTACTACCCATCATTGCGGCTTTTGCGCTTCTCTTCGGATTCCTTCTTGTGATGGCGATTGGCGGTGCAGACATGCCAACTGTCATTGCGATTTTGAATTCATTCGCTGGGATGTCCGCTGCGGCTCTCGGGTTTGTACTGGACAACAAGATCCTGATCGTTGCTGGTTCGCTTGACGGTTCCTCAGGCCTTGTTCTTGCGATCATCATGAGCAAGGCGATGAATCGCTCTTTCATCAATATCTTGTTTGGCGGGGTAGGAGCAGTCACGAAAGGATCGACGGTCGTAGTTGAGACTCGGCCCGTTCAAGGTTATAGTCCTGAAGACGTTGCGACGACACTTGCGAACGCCAGATCCGTAGTCTTTGCTCCAGGCTACGGTATGGCAGTTTCCCATGCCCAGTTTGTAGTCAAAGAACTGGCAGACGTTTTGCAATCTCGGGGTGTGGATGTAAAGTACGCGATCCATCCTGTGGCGGGAAGAATGCCAGGCCACATGAACGTTTTGCTAGCTGAAGCAAACGTGCCTTATGATCAATTATACGAAATGGATAGGATCAATCCCCTGTTTCCGGAGACCGACGTGGTGATTGTTGTGGGAGCTAATGATGTTACAAATCCGGCGGCTAGAACAAGAAAGGATTCTCCTCTTTACGGAATGCCGATCCTGGATGTAGACAAGGCGAAGACTGTTGTTTTTATCAAAAGATCCACAGGGCCGGGTTTCTCCGGCGTCAACAATGAACTCTTCTATCTTCCAAATACAATGATGGTCTTTGGAGACGCCAAGAGGGTGCTAACTGAGCTCATCACTGCGATGAAAAATCAGTGAACGTCCGAGGCGCGTCTTGAAATCACTGCACTTCTTTTCTTGATATTTGGCTCAGTCTTCTGCATCAAGGCTATACCCTTCTGTTCATCTCCATTCAGCGTTTAGACGAAATCTGAACGCTTTTCTGCTATCAATTATTACGCCTGACTCCTAGAAAATCCGAATGCCCACCCTCTGCCGTAGACGAAGGAGCCATTTCTCACTTTCCAAAAAGAAAACACGTATTAGCAAGATTCCTTCGTTTTACACTGTAGATGAGTGTCTCAGCTCCCCCGCCAGCGGGAAAGTCTTTCACTTGTAGCAGGTGCGGAAGATCCTTTACGAATGAAGCTGATTTGAAATCCCATTCTTGCCGAGGATTTTACGGTGTGAAAGAGATGTCTACGGCTGCTGGCGTCGGTTGAGGTAAACCCCCAAAAGCCGTAACGAAGTGTTCGCGTGTGCTAAATCGCTCTACTTCATGCGCGATTGCAAATCGGATGATATCTCTTAATCAGCTGACTTTCTAATAGGAACCTTTTCGCTTCGTACCTCTCATCGTGCATGCTAATGTACATATTTTCTTCCTCGCCGCCGCAATTCCTTAGCCAGCAGAGATATTTTTCATGATGATCTGGGAAATCGCCCTTCCCAAAATCAGCCGTCTGGCCGACATACAGGAGGCTAAAGCCTGCAGATCCTTCTGGTGAGTTTTCTCTCGCCATTATTGCATAGACTCCTGCCACATTTGTTTTCGTCCAAGAATGAATCTGGTATGGTCCGTTGAACTCAATACCGTCCCAAGTGATAGTCATAAGACCCGCCATTACTGGTATCAAAGAACTATTTTAGGTTCTGTAATAGCCGTAACCAAGAAATCCCCAATTATCACTTTGCACAGGCTGGGATAACAGATCAGGCAGTTGCCAAGAGTGGGAGCCGGGGGCTGGTACCAGGAATCTGGACAGCGTGGTCCCCTTCTCAATTTGACTTGAACTTTTGATAAAATTTGGTGGCCTTTGTCAAGTCATCGAAATGCATTATATTGTCTTGAAAATTCTCTGAGTAAGCAGTCAGAGAAAAAATGCAGCAGACAAGATCCGCTAGGCATTCCCAGAAAGCTCTTCTTTCGGACGCTGAGGTGTATCGCGCAAAGACTCCAAATTCCCTCAAAATGTTCGAACAAGCCTCGATGATCATGCCCGGAGGTCAGAGTCACAACGCTAGATTTTTTGAGCCCTATCCTTTCTACGCTCAGAAGGCCCGGGGCAAGTACATCTGGGACGTTGATGGTAACAGGTATGTCGACTACTGGATGGGCCATACTGCCCTAATTCTGGGACACTCTCCCGCTGTCGTCGCGAGCACCCTAAAGCAGCAAAGTACGAACGGGCTTCTCCTCGGCAGCCCCAACAGGTACGCCTTCGAGCTAGCTTCCCTCGTGAATAAGGTCGTTCCGTGCGCCGAATCTCTAAGGTTTTGCACTACGGGCGCAGAGGCTACCATGTACGCGGTCAGACTTGCGAGAGCGTTCACGAAGAAAAGCACGATCGTCAAGATGGCCGGAGGATGGCACGGCTACAGTTCGGCTCTCACTGTGGGAGTGTCTCCTCCCTACGACATGCCGGAAAGCGCCGGGTTGATCTCGGACGACGAGCGATTAGTGAAGCTGGCGAAATTTAACGACATTGAGAAGACAAAGGAGGCTATGGATGCCGTGGCGGGAGACCTTGCAGGGCTCATTGTAGAGCCCGTGGTGGGGGCAGGCGGCACGATTCCTGCGACGAAAGAATACCTAGAGTTTCTCAAGAAACGGTGCGCGGAGCTTGGAGCTGTGTTGATCTTCGACGAGATAATCACCGGCTTTCGCCTGGGATTGGGTGGGGCGCAGGAATACTATCAGATAAAACCGGACTTATGTACGCTAGGAAAGATTCTGGGCGGAGGGCTTCCGGTTTCCGCAGTCGCGGGCAGTAGCGAGATCATGTCGCTCGCTGATGTGAACCACAAGTCGAAGACACAGCGCTGCTGGATCGGCGGTGGAACCTTCTCGGAGAACGCACTTTGCATGAAGGCGGGGATCGCGACACTCGGGTTTCTTATGAGGAACCGAAAATCGCTCTACAAGAACCTAAACAGGTTGGCAGAGGATCTCAGGACTTCTGTTGACAGAATCTTTTCAGAGAATGGAATCCGGACCAAATCCACCGGGGCGGGATCGCTTTTCACGACGCACTTTCTCTCGGAAGACCAGGATGACATCCTGTCGCCGTCCGACGCCAGCGCCGCGAAAAAGGCGGCCCAAAAGGACTATTACTTTTCTCTCATCGCTCGAAACGGGATTTACTTCATTCCTGGCCATCTTGGAGCAATCTCCACTGCGCATTCGAGGTCCGACATCGATCAGTTTCTCCATGCGACAGAGGAGTACGCCAAGCGACGCGAACTCTTGGCAGTTTCCGGAAAGGCCCAGTGACTCATGAATGTTGAAAGTCTACCCCTAATTCTCCTCTTTCAAAACGCGCAGTCGTGGAAGGGGAAAAAGAAATCTAGAGCATAATGCTAGACGCGGGCCGAAGATCTTTTACCGTTTTTAATCCGGGCGTAGCTTCGACGACGCGCGGAATGGAATTAACGATTATTGCGGCCGTAGCGATGTCGCCGGGCGTCCCACTGGGGATCTGAAGTTTGATCGTCGGGTTTCCCACGAGCTCGATCTCATCTTTCGGGCTTTCAGCACCGGCGTACATTTCGATGTGATAGCGCGCGACCATTCTCCCCTTGGAATATCCCCGGCCATCTTGCACGAGGCCGATTACTTTGCCTTTGTCGACAGATCCAAAATGCTCCGTCTTTACTGTTGACTCGGCTATTTTTGCTGAAATGTCCTGATCGATCTTTTCCACGGGAGATCCTAGAGAGTCGCACACCATTGCGATCGACTCTGGAAGGCCGATGTGGCCGAACTTCCCGGTACGCACATTTTCTTCGAACTCTTTGGTGGACAGCCCAATTCCCACCTTTTTCTGAAAGGGAAGCCTCCGCTTCGTCGCGTCTAGAATCCTCGTCGCCCGAACTTCTGAAACGCTCGCACACACCCCGCTTAGCGTGATAGCTAGGGCATCTAGGACAAATCCCGGGTTCACTCCCGTCCCAAGCAGGGTAACGCCATTTTTCCTTGCAGCTTCATCCAGCCTACTTGCACTGTCCTTGTGGGTAAACCAGGGGTACGCGAGCTCTTCATTGGTGCTCACCACATCAACGCCGGTTTCACAAAACGCCATTAGTTGAGGCTCTGCCACCGAGAGAAAGGAGCTCGTCGCATGGAGAACGACATCGGCTTTATCATAGAGATCGCCGGCGGATTTGGTGACTTTCACGCCGGTTGGCGATGCGTTGCCAGTCAGTTCTGAGAGATCTTTTCCCTCGAAGGCCGGATTCGCATCTACGGCCCCGATTATTTCTAGCTGCTCTTTTCTTGTAAGGGCCAGCTTCGCTATGGAGGTGCCTATTGGCCCGAGACCGAATGAAAGGACCTTCAATTTTGACATGTTGCGCAGATCTACATCCCGAGTTTTGACGTAGGAGGCAAGAGTTCGTAAAAGCTTTCTGATAAAGGACTGCGTGGGCTAACGTAATTTCACCGAACAGTCGGAATTATTTGGCACCTTTTGTCTAAGATAATCTATTGACTTCCCGAGATGACAGGAACATTGATCCCTAGTCCATCCAATACAACGGAAACTAATGTTTTCAACCGACTCGTCGAAACGATCGAGGACGTGCAGAACGGACTAGATCCTCGAGTGTTAGCTCTCTGGTATCACAGAATCGAAACCGTGGCGAAGGAAGCGTGTCCTTCGGAGGAGCTCAGAAGCAGCATCGAAGTAATTCAAAATCCCGAGCTTCCGATGAAATTTCAGTTCAAAGCGTCGAAGAGAGCTATACCATACGTTGTAGAAGCCGTTGAAGGCAGTGCAAATCAGATGCCATTCGCGACCAGACTCTATTTTCAAAAATTCGTCGAAATAATACAGCAGGAGTTGAGAACGTATCTTGCAAAACAGGAAAGCGGTGTTTGATTCTCAGAAAACGGTTGCGATTTTCAAGAGATGGAACGAAGGCCGAAGGGTTCATGTTTTTTCGAAAACCCTTTTTCATCGAAGGACTCACTAGCGATCTCGAAAGGCGTCTCCTCTGGTACAGGAGAATAACGCCTCTAACTCATTCATCCGTAAAAATTTTCAGAAAAAGAATTTCTGGTCGTTGCTTTTTAGTGGCCGCCGCACCCGCAGGCACAACCTTCTTCCTCTTCCTCGCCGTGAGAGTGGCCACCCTCTGCGGTGTGAAATGAGTTACCACACCCGCATGAAGAAACTGCGTTGGGATTGTTGATTTTGAAGCCAGAGCCCTGAACTGTCTCGACGAAATCAATTTCCGCGCCTTCCATAAGCTTCGCGCTCTGAGCGTCCATGTATACGTTGATACCTCCTTCTGACCAAGAAATGTCATCGCTCTTTGCGTCGCTCTCAAGTACCATTCCGTACTGGTAGCCTGAACAACCGCCTGGAGCCACAAAAATCCTCAAACCATTAGCATGTTCCTTGTCCTTCGCCATGAATTCCTTTACTCGGTCAATGGCAAGCGGCGATAAAGTAACAATTTTCTGGGTTGAACTCTGCATGGATGCCACATAGGGAGTTTGCTATATTAGAATCTTGTGCCTTCTAGATTCTCCTGTTAAGTTAGCATTGCTTTTTTGCGTGCGCGCGAGACTTCCTCGGGGCTCGGACCAAATCCCGCCTGCTCCTCTATGACATAGCCCCACACAAAATCGAAGACGACCGCGACCGCCAAATTGGCGTGCACTGATCGAAACCGGTCTTTCTCATCACTTCGGTCACCATTATCGCAAGCGAGGCAAGAGCCCTAGCCCGGAAGAAGGAGGCGCCAGCGTCGCGCGCTAGTCAAGCTATCTGGATAGTATCATCCGTATGAGTCCAAAATCGACGTAATATGGATGAAGTGCCGTGTTTGTGATAGTTGCGAGGCGTGAAGCCGGATCTTACCACCTTGGCCAGCAATTAGTTGACGTCTCTGATCGTTTGATAGCTCAATCAGGCACGCGTCGCCAGATTGAGCGGGCTTTGGTTCATCAGGGATACACCGAAGACAATGAAAGGGGATCCCTTCAGTTTGGTATTCAAAATGGTCAAGCAACGTAAATCGATAGTTTTGGATTTTCCTGAGGTCTGTTCTCCTCTCATCCCGGAGAAGGATACGCTATCAGAACTTGGGCAACCTGATTTGGAACGGTCAGAATCCACGTGCGGTCGAGGTGCAGATAATGAAGAATAGAATAACAGACATAAACTCCATTCCGATCAACTCTTTTGATGAGCATCTTGCTTTTATAGAAAGTTCTCACCGGAAATTGGCGCGAATAAATTGACAGGTAGACTTCAAGGGTTGGTGGCGCTCGTTACTGGAGGAGGTTCCGGAATAGGCAGAGCTGTCTCCATTGTCTTTTCAAGAGAAGGAGCCATGGTAGCGATCGACGACGTGTCGGAGAGCGGCGGCAGGGAAACGATGGAGATGATAAGCAAAGCCGGTGGAAAAGCATCATTTTTCAAGTGCGATGTTACGAAACACGATCAGGTGAAACAGATGGTACAGTCCGTACTGGATAAGTACGGAAAGATTGACATTTTGCACAATAACGTCGGCGGATGGCAGCGGGAGGCAAACGACCTCGTCACGACAGACACCGAGCAAGAATGGGACAGGCTGATCAATCTTAACCTGCGTGGGACCTTTCTCGTTTCTAAAGAGGTCATTCCTCACATGATCAAGAATAAGGGAGGATCGATCATTAATACGATAACCACAAACGCGTACATGAACTATCCAGGATTTGCTGCATACGGTGCAGCCAAGGGTGCCGTCAAAGAGCTCACCCGCGAAATGTGCTTGGATTACGCGAAGTACAATATCCGAGTGAATGGACTTGTTCCGGGAGAAACCATAACCCCACAGTGGACGGCAACTATGGATTTGGCAATGAATCCCGCAATCGCAAGAGACGGACTTCTCAAGAAAATTCCGCAGGGAAGATTCGCCGAACCGGAAGACATTGCTCTGGGTGCTTTGTTTTTAGCTTCCCCTGATTCAAGATACGTCAACGGTCATATCCTCTTCGTCGATGGTGGATTGACGGCCGGGTTCTACTAGAGCTGGCGCGCGCGCCATCAATGCTGGGCACGGTACGGGACTTGGAGATATCATATTGCGTCTTTCCATCGATTACAAGTTCGCTCAGAATCTTGCCAATGACTGAAGCGAACTCAGGAAGAAAATCCAGACAAGCATTTTGTCGTCTAAGTTGGTTGAAAGGAAAGCAAGCGTAGGACGGAATCTATAATTTCATCAAACACTTGCGCCGAATTTGTGGCGCGCGCGTTTACACTTCCTCAGAGATCTTTAATTCAATCCATGAAAATATCCTCCCAAGAATAGTATTGGATGTTCCCTGCTTTTGTTTATTCCCGGGATTTTAGGGCATTTTCACACCGACTAGGCGTGAAGGAGCTAGAATTGAGCTTTGTCGGTGACACGAGTGCACTCAAATGGATGACCGATCGCCACGAAGTTTAGGGCGTTTGAGTGGTGAGGATAAATGGTCTCGACGTCATGAAGAGAACAGCCTACGGTGTTATTACTTAAAGCTCTTCGGCTGTCGATCCTGTGCTTGCGAACACGTAGACTGACTCCCGAATTGGCAAACTCATTGTTGTTTATTGTGCAGCGCTTCAGGATTAACTGGTGCCGGCCCCAGCTCTCCCTTCAAGCCTGCGATCAGGTTATCCGCGGCAATCAAACCCATGTTGGTCCGAGTCACTACTGAAGCGCTGGCTATATGTGGAGCGATAATCACGTTATCCAGCTTGAGGAGTGGATGATCCGCCGCTAGCGGTTCCGGTTCGGTAACATCTAGCCCGGCATAGAGGATCTTGCCATCACGTAGCGCCTCATACAACGCCATGTTGTCAACGAGCGGACCTCTAGCTGTATTTACTAAGATCGCCGTCTTCTTCATCTTATCGAACTCCTTTGGACCGATTAAATGATGCGTTTCAGGAGTGAGGTTGGCGTGTATCGTTATAAAGTCTGATTCCGCGAGAACTCTGCCCAACTTGGCATATTCGATCCCCAACTCTTGTTCATACTTTTGCTGCCTTATGACATCAAAGTATAGAATTTTCATGTCGAATCCTTTTGCGCGACGTGCTACTGCTGCGCCTATTCGCCCTAAACCGATAATCCCAAGAGTTGCACCGTGTACGTCCTGACCGAGGAGTAGCTGTGGGCCCCACGTCTTCCATTTTCCGGCCCGTACGAAGCGGTCACCTTCCGCAACTCTCCTCGCCGCCGACATGATTAGAGTGAAAGCAAAGTCGGCAGTGGTATCTGTCAGGACGTCTGGAGTATTTCCAACTATTATTCCACGCTTGGTCGCTTCTTTGACGTCGATGTTGTCAAAACCTACGGCATAGTTACTCACAACCTTCAATTTAGGGGCTCTGTCCATCAACTCCGCGTCAACCTTGTCAGTCAAGAGAGAAACTAGGCCCTCTACATCCGCAACATTTTCTAGAAGAACATCACGCTGTGGAGGAAGTTCTCCCTCCCAGACCTTCGCATCACAATTTAGAAGGATCCGATCCATGGCGTCTTTCGGAAGCAAGCGAGTGACGTAGACTTTGGGCTTCATCTAAACTCTTTTCGCATTATTCTCAAAAATCTAAACGTGGACAAATCAGGAGTTGATCTTTCGTCCTCGCGCGCTCAGGCGGGACGTGTTTTGAAAGAAACCCTCGCGCAACAGCTTCATGATCTCATTGGGTACTATCTTTAGGACGCCTTGTCTCCATGAATTGATCAACACCTTTGTACACTCGAGTTTTTTGAAGAGCTGACAATTCAATGAATTGAAACCTTGACGCACGAGAATGCTCTTCCAGTTTGAAATGCTCCCAGACTTCTTCTCGTCCTTCAAACAAACATTCTTGTGTTCGCTATATACGAAGCCCCATTCCGAATTTTCGTATAGACTGCTGACCAGAAAGGGGTAAGTCCCGAGCGCCTGGTTCCTTCTTTAGCGAGGCGAGCCTTTTCAAGAATAGTGACGATTCCTTTGCCAGAAGTTCTTTTGGAGTTTGATACACCATGCTTCAATGCTCTACGATCTTTTGCCGACTGGGACACTTTTACGGTTTTGTAACATCATTCCGGAAATGCACGCGTTTCACGAAATCTACTTGAGCGGGGTTTTGCTTCTAAATCTCGGCGCGGGTTGGGGCGCACTAGAAAGATATAGGCCCGTTGGCCTGCACTCTGCCAAAGACCAGCAAAGCCTGATGACGTCGAGGCTTGTTCTTATCTCGCATTGATCCATCGAATGGGGGTAACAGAACCCTCTCATAGTTCGACCGAAATACCCCCGAATACTTCCTACTTTTTTTGCGATAGACCTAACTTCTTAACCGGTCCTTTGTAACGTTCGTTTCTAGGGCAGTGAACACTGCACATCTCACTAACAGGATGATTGTGTCCCTTCCCTTCTTCTAAGAACTTCTCTTTTAGTTCCGCGCGCGCGCGCTCAACTTGAATCTCCATAATGGAGTTTCAGATATTGAATCCGTTGGGGGTTGAGGAGATCTGACATTTCTTTCAGGTAATCCTGTAACGCTCCGAAAAAGAAATAAGGTACAATCTGTCGGATCACTATTGAGTGAAGGAAAATTGTCGGAAGATGACTACGGAATCGAAGACTATGACTACGAGATGGAGACGGCTGGGAAGAAGAGAATCCTAGCGAGTGAAGGATGAAAGGTCGAGGGCGACCCAATTCATAGATATCACTCTGAAAGCAAAAGGTCTCTCCTGGATTTTTTTCTGTTTTGGGTTCAGAAGTTGATTAGTGTATGAGAGTGTCCGAGGAAAATACGTCTTGAAAGTGGCGGGTGTTTATTTCGCCTTATCGACAAATGCAACGAGTGTAGTTTGTGAGAAACATGCCAATCGCTTTCATTTTGATCAATGTTGACATGGGCACCGAAAGTGAGGTGGTTCACCAGTTAAAATCGATAGAAAACGTGACGGCGGTCTACCCCGTATATGGCGTATACGACATTGTCGCAAAGGTCGAGGCTGATACCCAGCAAAAGCTCAAGGAGACAATAACCTGGAAAATCAGGAGAATAGAAAGCATAAGATCAACACAGACTCAGATGGTAATGGTGTAGTGAAAAACGCTGTAGAATCGAGGTCCATGACCCATCTCGTGTCGTGGGAATCTTATTGAAGGATAACGTTACTTTTCAGATAACGCGAGAAAAGTAGGTACACACTAATTCGTATGGTCTGTGCAAAGAAAAATCCATTTTTGCCTAAACTACTGAACTGAGTCTGGCGCCATCCACAGTGCGGCCCGCGATTGGCCTGAAACGGCTAGGCGCGCGTATCAGTAGGATCTCTTCCTAAAAGAAAAGGGGGTGTAACTCAATTACTTACGTGGATAGGGGGTACCCGATCTCTCCAAGGCATCGATTTCTCTAGGGCACTCGCGAGGCGAATTAACAATGCTTCATCTCCAAATCTTGAGATGAATTGTACCCCCATCGGAAGTCCTGAATTGCTCTGGCCCAATGGCAGCGATATAGCGGGAAGACCTGTAATGTTTGCAGCCGGCATATGCATGTTCAAATCATCAGTCATTCGAATGTAGCCAACGTAATCCAGGTCTTCTCTTTCCGTGGTGTACCTACCGATCGGCCCTGGCGGCAGCGATAGAGTGGGGGTCATCAAGATCTCATAGTCCTGGAAAAACTGTCCGAAGGTTCTTCTGAATCTATTCAATACGTCATTGGTCTTCGCCATATCTTTGGAAGTTAGAGCCTTCGCATACTTGTACTGTGAGAGGTTTACCGGTTCGATGGTTTCACCGCTGATGGGGCGCTGCATCACCGCTGACAAGTGGTCAAGATAGACATCAAAGCCGTAGGCGAAGATGCTACTGAATGCAAACAAGTAGCTCTCGTAATCAAATACTGGCGTGGCCTCGCGAACATCCTGTCCAATCCTTTCGCACTCCAGAGCCGTCGTCTCGACCAGCCTTGCCACTTCCGGATGCACTGGAGAGTCGGGCTTCCAGGATTTCGTTGTCCAGGCAATGCGTAACCTTCCGACTGGGGCACCAACTTCTTGCGAATACGGCCGCTCAGGCTGCACAATGATGAACGGATCTCCCATCACTGGCTGCGAGACCGCGTCCAGCATCACTGCCGAGTCTCTTACACTCCTGCTCACGACAAAGGATTGCCCCAATCCGCCGTGGCCTTCAGATTGATCCGGGCCTTGGGTAATTCTTCCTCGAGAGGGTTTCAGCCCCACGAGTCCGCAACAGCTGGCCGGGATCCGGATCGAACCACCACCATCTGAAGCGCTTGCCACAGGTAATATACCGGATGCGACTGCGGCAGCAGCCCCTCCGCTGGATCCTCCCGTCATGGTGTTCAGATTCCATGGATTCCGAGTGGGCCCCAAAAGAGTTGTCTCGGTTGTCGAAGCCGTCCCGAATTCTGGAACGGCCGTTCGCCCCAAGAACGACAGGCCGGTGTCTCTGAACCGGGTGGTCAGAAAGGAATCTCTTCGTGCTACGAAGCCAATGGTGAGTCGAGATCCTTTCTCCTGTAGCTTTCCCTGTTCTGGTGGCCCTAAATCTTTCAGCAGGAAAGGGACTCCCGCAAATGGTCCGGTGGTTTTTGAGTGATTCAAGCTGGCAAGCCGGTCAGGATAGGTTTGTATCACTGCGTTGATTTTGGAATTGACTTTTTCAACGCCTTCAAGCATTAACTCCGCGAGCTGTTTTGGGGTTACCTCTCCGCTCCTTACCAGTCCAGCTAATCCCAAAGCGTCCTGCTCTGAATATTCTCGAAGATCCATGAGACGAGCCCTCTGTTTCTCAACGTCGTTTCAGATTAATAATAAAGGTCGGGATAAATTTCAGAGCGCGAGCGTAGAGCCTGCCTTTTCGAGAATTAAAGGATACTTTTCGCAAAAAGTACTTGATCTTCAATGGTTCCAAGAGAGGTCGGCTGATGTTATTACTGCCCCTTTCTCCGCGTAGCGCGCGCCGATTGCTTCAAATCATTCGCTTAGGTTAACGGCAGACTTCTGGATCCTCGTTACTCCCCCTCCCACGACGCGGAGCGGCTTTGAATTCAAATCCATAACGCAGACTGGCATACCTTCCCATGCGGGAATAGCCGAAGACAGCTTGGCGACCC
>JASHPQ010000318.1 GCA_030037995.1 Nitrososphaerales archaeon
GATCGACATGTGGAGGTTTCTGAATCCAGAGACCACAGCGACATTGAAGTACATAGCTATAGGTCAGAATCGAAATTTGGATTCAAAATTTCCTTCAGATTACCTCGAGAAACTATCTGAGGTAGAAAGGATACCGGCAGTCTGAATTTATCAGAAAAAACGAATTATTTCAAAAGTGCCCATTTGCACCAATGTCATCGGCGAGAAGATCCTTTCGTGTTGAAACAAGTTCTCGACCGAACAATTTTTGAATTAAAAAAATTGAAGGCTGGATCAACAATTTTTCCTCTGTTATTGTATCGTTTGAGTTGTGGCGAGACTTCCAACCAAGAAATTAGCCCACGTGAAAAAATCTTCAGCGCATCCTTCCGTAGAAACAGAGGAAACCGTGAGCGTTCCGGTAAATCCGCTTGGGAAATAGAATACGCCAGCTCTCGTCTGGCCTAATCCGTCGGACATGCCTTGATCAGTGGACGGGCTAAGCTCGCCGCCGCGCGCCTGTTCCAATAACGCGCTGAGATAGTGAGAGCCAGAAACCGATATGGTTTCACTGGCATTTATCGTATTTGGATCGCAGGCAAAGCCTTGACCCTCCTGCACAGAAGTTAATGAAAGGAAAGGCGCAGCATAATAGTCCGGTGAGAATTCGCAATAACCGGAACCCATCGTTCGTTGCATTTTCGGGAGCTACTCCATAATATACTCTGGAAATATAAACTGCCCTGAAATTAGTCAAGGAATAATTTTGTGAAACCATTGTGAATTTTGTACCGAGAGAATCCATAACTGGCTCGAAGCCAGCATTCGTATTGCTTCCGCTGTAACCGTAGCAATCGGTCATAATCGCGATAATATCCCCTTTTGTGATATTGCATGACATGTTAAGATTTGAGACAGATGTTAGCGTGGAACTTAAAGTGTCGTAAGTGCTGCAAGCATAAACATACGCGGGTGTAAAAGCTGGCGATTGATCGAAAGAGAAAATAGAAAGGACACCAATAAGTAACAAAGCTACTATCAAGATTGTAGCTTTCTTCCTGAATCTCATTGCGCTTTCGCCTTTTAAAGGGGGGCATAAAAACGAGTTATCAAGATAATATGATAAGCTGCTCGGATAGCAGCAGTGAGCGCCCTGTTCACTGCGAGAGCCTCATCGTCTTCCTCAGATTCCATTGCGCAGCTTTTTGCGAACCCAGACCCGCCTGCTTTCATTTTAATATGTGATGTCATTGCTTCATAAAGAAAAAGTACTTTAGAATTTCATACTACCTAGAGGTACGCCGGAGCTCTCCAGGGTGTTTTGGGCCTTTTTTCATCGGTCCGGATCCCAAACTTCGTCGGCTACTTCTTTTCATCGTCGTGATACAGAAAGCAGGCAACAGAATGCCCCGGCGCGAGCGGCATCAGCGCCGGCTCGTTTACGCATTTTTCAAAAACTCTGGGGCAGACCGTGCGGTAGTTGCAGCCGCTGGGCGCGGGATGGTGTTCTACAAGAATCTCTGCGGTTCCACCGGCGCCATGCGAAATCAGCTGCTGCTCACGTTTGGTGATCTGGGGAATGTTGGACAGAAGCTCCAGTGAGTACGGGTGCTTCGGCGCCGAGAGCACATCGACCGTGCTTCCGACCTCCATCATCCTGCCGTAGAAAAGTACCGCGATCTTGGAGCTCATGTAGCGTATGACATTGAGGTCGTGCGTGATGAAAAGGTAGGTGAGATCGAGCTCCTCTTTGAGTTTCCTCAGGGTGTTCAGCACCTGTGCCTGGATCGTCATGTCGAGCGAGCTCGTGGGCTCGTCCAGGATGAGGAGCTTCTTTGGCAGCACGAGAGCTCTGGCAAGACTGACCCGCTGCTTCTCGCCGCCGGAAATTTCACGCGGATGCATTGTGAGGGCGCTCCTTCTCAGCCCGACGCGCTCCAAAATGTCCACGATTCTCGGATCAAACTCCTCCTCGGGAACCGACTTGGCAGCAATCAATGCTTCTGCGATAATGTCCCTGACCGTCAGCCTCGGGTTCAAAGATCCCACCGGATCCTGAAATACGATCCCTACATTTCGCCGGAGGTAAGCCAGATCCCCCTTGTTGCGAAAATTAATCTCCCTGCCGAGGAGCTTAACGCGGCCAGAAGTGGGCCTGTAGAGTCCGACGAGCACCTTGGCGATCGTGGACTTGCCGGAACCCGTCTCGCCCACGAGGCCGAAGGTCTCTCCGCCATTTATGGAAAAGGAGACCCGGTCTACTGCGCTGATCCACCTCTGGGCTCTCCCGGAAAAGGGCGACACTCGCTGCTGCTCCCTTGCTCTAAATCGTACGGTGAGGGCCTCCACCTCCACTATGGGAGAGCTAGCTGCCATCATGCCGTTTGCAGAGCCACGACCGTCTGCGGTTCGGAGTATTTCCAGCAGGAGATGAGCCGGTCTTCGAAGCCTGTCAGTTCGGGTTCCTTCCTCTTGCAGATCTCCATCGCGTAGGGGCATCTCGGGTTGAACTTGCAACCGCTAGGAAGGCGCCTCAAGTCCGGAGGCTCCCCCTGGGGCACCGGGAGCGGAGGGGAATCGCTATACCCCTTCGGGAGAGCGGCGAGGAGGGTCTCGGAGTACGGGTGGAGCGGCTGCTCCAGAATCTGCTCGCTCCTTCCAACTTCGACGACCCTGCCGGCATACATGACGTAGATCCTGTTGCAGATCTGAGCGGCCACGGTCAGGTCGTGGGTGATCAGGATCATGGACAAGCCAAACTCGCGACTGAGTTTTCGAACGATTTGGAGGATCCTGTTCTGGACATAAGCGTCGAGCCCCGTGGTGGGTTCATCCAGAATGAGGAGCTTCGGCGTCTGCACGATCGACATGGCGATCGACACGCGCTGGCGCATTCCTCCGGAAAGCTCGTGCGGATACTTTTTCAGAACGATCTCGGGCCTGTCAAGGCAGAGTTGCTTCAGTACGTCAAGCATCTCCTCATGCTTTTCTTTACCGCTCACCGGAGCGTTCTTGGATTTTCCGGCAACCTCGATGGATTCGCCGATCTGGGATTCCACCCGGTAGACCGGGTTCAGCGCGATCAGTGACTCTTGAAACACCATGTTCATACCGGTGCCGCGCACCCGCCAGAGCTCGGCCTCGTCAATTTTCATGATGTCCTTTCCGTCAAAAATGATCGAACCGCTCGTCACCTCGGCAGGCGGAGTATCCAGCAAACGGAGGATCGCAAGCCCCAGGGTGGTCTTCCCGGAGCCGCTCTCTCCCACGACGCCCACGATTTCACCGCGGTTCACGCGAAGCGATACATCGTTCAAGACGTGCACCCTCCCGTCGACCGACACAAAATCGACGCTGAGATCCTCCACATTCAATAATTCAGAGAAATTTTCAGAAGGCAAGCAGAATTAATTCTCTCCAGCAATTTTTTCAGTTGTTATGCAGTCTCTTCCCGATCCGGATTTTTCGCTTTCCCAGTTCCCTGAAGAACTCGCCAGGATCAAAAACCCGCTCCGCCGGGAGCACTCCTTTCGGCAGTTTCTCGAAGTTTGAGGCTATCATTTGCGCCGCTATGGATCCGGGAATCCCGACGTTGTACTGATTACAGCTAACT
>JASHPQ010000319.1 GCA_030037995.1 Nitrososphaerales archaeon
CGTACTTCGGCATTTTCCGGGTTGAAAGTATAGATGCTTTCAAACTCGCGGTCAGATTTCAAGCGGGATAGCTGGGGTCTTCTGAGAACTTTCAAACAATTTAGTGAAATGGAATAACAGTACTGACCGGCGGTACTGCCTGGGTTAATGACCGCTGAAAATGATCAGAGTGACTCGAATCCCGCAGCGAGTGCAGACTGTCCGGAGAAATATTGCTCGGTCGATCTTTTCTTGGTTGGTTTTCGTTTCTCCAGAATAAACGAACATTACTTCATCTCGGCAGATTCTAAAGTCTGACTTGCGCCCTTCCTCTTCCTGAATAACTTCGAAACCCCTTTCCAATTTTTGAATTTCTGCCGGTGAATGTAAAGAGTACTAAAGATGAAAAGGCCGCTTGACAGATAAAGCAAATCAGCATTTGAGAATCTGGTGAAAAGTGAATTATAGCTAGTAATGAGAGACACGTGAATCCAGAACTCACTTCTGTCCCAAATGTACACCTCTGCGCCCAGCGGCAGGATACACAAAGAAATTATCTGGATGGTTTTGGGCAAGCTTCTTGTTAAGTACAAAGAGCATGATATGATTACCAAACACAAGGCCAGCGTTTCCTTATCTTTGAAGATTCGAAAGGGCGCGGTGTGAGGTTGAAGATCTAGTCCAAATACCCGGCCCTGTGCGGCGATTACATTCAATATGAATGTATCCATCTTCATACCAATAATTCCAAAGTTTTCTAAAAAGAAATGAGAATTATGAAGGAAATACAGGTTGACCAATATGGCTGATGCAATCAACAAAGTCCAAACAAATACTCTCAAGAAGAATTCGTCTCTCTCCCCCTTCCCTTCATTGAGATTGCTCAGAGGCTACTCTTCTTCTTCCTTCTCGCGTGTTGCACTTATGGTTGTCTTTTTCGAACCCCACATGTTCGAAGTTTGATCATTCTGATCTCTCATTCTTGTGTCGTCCGATGTGGTATATTTCCCCATATTTGGGTCGGACATTGAGCGACTCTCGGTATTTTTGTTCCTCTTTTTATTTCCGTAAAGATCTTTTTCTGATATCGGCGATCGAAAAATAGAGGCCTTGGCTTCATTCAAAGAGCCTGAGAAATTCCACTGGAAGTATATCCGCGTAATCTTCTTCTCGCAAGTAACCACAGAAACGAGTTACCAGGCTTCCAGATGCGGTTCAATAACGATCCTAAGGTATAGTAGTCGTGCTCGTGGAACACTTTACGGCGCTTTGCAATTTCATACAGATTCATGGTCTACGGTAGTTACAAGTCAACCCCTGACTTTGGATTTTCGCCATTTTTGAATTGCACACCCATCATGTAAATATTATTTGCAAGTTAGAGAAACCAATTTGAAACGAGAAAGTTGAGCAATCGAAGTTGAATCTGCTCGGTGTTGTAATACAAATTATAGTAGGGATAATAATAGTGGCACCGGTACTCTGGCTGGCCGGAAGAGCAATTGTTGGAAAGAAAGCAAAATTCGCTCATGCCATCTGGATAGTTGTCCTTGGCATAATAATAGGTGTGATTATAGGAGCGCTAGTTAACAGTGGTCTCCTCTCTGCAGTCATAATGTTCTTCGTTTGGCTTGGACTGATCAAACACTTCTTCGAATGCGGCTGGCTTAGGGCGTTCGCGGTCGCGATCGTGGCCGTCATAATATTCATAATAATTGCTGCAATACTCGCGGCATTAGGCGTTGCGATAGCTGGACTGGGCCTAGCAGGCCTTTAGGATTTCTCAAAGGTAACCGAATATCCACCCTCTTCATGGCCAAGATCGACATCCCTCGTACCAGAGCAACCACAACCCAAGTGAATTGCTCCCCTGAGGGATTTTCGGTGACATTCTTCCAGAAAAGACCGTCGCCATAAAGTTGGAAACTGGACACATGTTAGCTGGTTCCTTTTCTCTTGAAAAATTGCTTTACCGCACGTGGAACAAATATCGAGGTTCAGAGATGACGGGCCGCCAAGGCAGCAACTGGCTTGGCTTCTAGTGACTCAGGGTTTTTCTGCGATTCAGATCAGAGATATCCGAGCTCCCCTTTCGGACATTTTTTAACTTCAGACTTTACCGGTTCCCCTGAAGAATCTACCAGCCCTCCTTTGTAGGCTACCGTAGAGGACATGACTGCGCATTCCCCACTATCTTGACGAAGTGTAAAAAGAGAATAGTAAAGCTCCTTTGAGGGATCAGGATAGTCGCAATAGTGGTACACTTTTCTATTTCCTTTTCTGTCAAGACTCAGAATTATCAGGTTCAGGGCGCCGATTGCTGACTCTGGTTGATAAACGAGGTCTATCGTTTTTCTAACACGTTCCTCCACTGAACCATTCTGTTTCTCGAGCAGATAGGTGAATACTTCAGTGTCGTTTAGTTCCGACACATCAACGCCGAGCGATTCACAGTGGCTCCGGAGCTTGGCCACGTGACCGTTGTGAGTGACGTAAACTAGATTTTCGCCAAGGTGGGTCGAAAATGGATGCGAGTCATAAGGACCTCGTACCGGTTCATTTGTTGCGGCTTTTCTAGCATGAACCACGGCCGTTATGAGCTTGTTATTGCTCCTGAAGAACTCATTAGCTCTTCCGTCCTCGAAAATGGCTAGCGAGCTTCGGACGTAGGATTGATCGGAATCGCTGTACCAGACTCCTCCCCATCCATCATCGTGGGAGATCTTATTGGCGGAGAATTCATCTTTCGTAGCTGCCTCGATCAGGGCTTTCTGAAGAACGGCTCCAAAATCCGGTGTGCCCTCAAAGCCGAACATTCTACACATTGAGAAATTTCAGGGACAACTCGGAAACTTCCCTGTACTTTAATTTGATTGGATGCCTTACCGGAGCACAGTCAGGCATGAAACGTGGTCTCGCCGTTTGCTGTCTTCAGCTAGCTATCCAGTTCAAGGGACCACTCCGCTGCCACAATTTAGTTTCTACGGTCAGTGAATTGGGATAGTATTTGCGCCCCATTAAAAGACTTAAACGAGTGTTCGGCCGTTCATTGAAATGGCGTACGATACGGCAAAGACCAAGAAATGTCCGATGTGCGGGACAATGAACGACCAGAACGCCCAGTCATGCAGTTTCTGCGGCTATCTCTTTGAAGACTATGGGACTGGAACCGTCACGGGAATGTCCCCCAGTCCTGTCACTACGGGAACAACGGATAATAACCTGAACGCGGTCCCAGAACCTTCTAATCTTGATGCAACACCACTTTCTTCTTACACTTCCCCTTCTTCCTCTCCGGCAGCGCTTGGGGGTACCGCACTGTACGTCGTGAGCAAATCTCTGCTTGGTTCCATTATCCCAGCCCTGGTGTATCTTTTCCTGATTGGTTCCATCGGACTTTTTTCCGGTTTCAGCTACTACTCCATTTTCCTCGTAGTCATTTTCATGCTGATTGCCATAGTTCCCGGCCTCTTCTCGCCTAGGCGCTTCGAGTTCTACGATAATTACCTAAAGACTCACAAGACGATCGGCGGGGATTCCGAAATTCAGTATTCCGAGCTGAGCTTGGCAGATTATCCCACCAGGGGGAGGAGTCAGCAGATCGTCCTTTCAGTCGCAGGGCAAAGGAGGCCGATCATCCTTGGGAAAAACCCTACCAACCAGCAGCTCGGGATGGATCTCAGGCAGTTTCTTAACTCCAAGCTGAAAAAGACCACTACTCAAGGAGATGCTGGAAATACGAGCCAGCAACAAAGCGGGGACTCGAACACCGGAAACTCCGGTACGCTCTAGGGCTTTTCCTCACTTTTTAGCGAGGGTACGTCTTTCCCCTCGTTCGCCGGTTTGGAGTCTGGCTGACCTTCAACTGGTTGTTTCTTTTCAATCCAGTTCGACAAGAATATTCCGAAGAACATCACCACAGCTCCGGCAATTGCAAGATAGCTCGGGAACGTAAACGAGAGCACGCTATCGATCAGGATGGAGGTTGCCGGGACGGCAAACGCCATCGTAGTAATGCGCCCCACGCGGCCTCGCCGGAGGAGACCTACCCACAGATAGTACTCGATCATGCCGGTAAAGACGACGATGTAGATAAGATCAAAAAATAGGTTCGTAGTGACTTGAAATTTTGGGAGGAGAAAGGATCCAATAATGAACGGTATGGACCCGAGAAGGCACTGAGCAGTGATGATGGGCACTGGATCGCTTTCACGCAGTTTTCTGTAATACACACTGTACGCGGCCCAGAAAATGGCGTTCAAAAGAGTGAAGATCGCACCCACCAACAGAGAACCGCGGGTCAGCGTTAGCGAGTACAGGATTACGCCTCCGAACCCCACGATTGCCCCAGCAATTTCCCGCAAGCTGGCCTTTTCCCCGATGGCAATGTACGCGATCGGGATGGAGAACAGAGGCATGGAGTAGCTGAGAACGGCTGAATCGCCCGGCGAGACGTACTGCAGCCCCACTGCCCAGAACCCGGTACTCATCGAGGCAAATGCGGCAATTTTGATCGTATCTCTATCCAACCGGATCTTTCGACCGCCGATGAAGTAGAAGAATGCGCCCACCAGCACATAGCGAAACGCCATTAAAACGAAGGGAGACGCGTAAGTTAGTCCGTCTTTCGTAAACTGGTACTGTAACGAGGCGATCAGGACATAGGGCACAAACCATCTGAGCAGGGATCCATTTCGCACACTCATTTCAAAATCCGCCGGTTTGATCTATTCCAATGCCTCTCGTTCGGCAAAGTCGCCCCTCCATTTTGAGGTTGAGGAGGTCTGTCTTCCGCTTTAGTTCAGAGATTCAGGGACCAGTTTCCGCCCCGGGCGATCCCTTGAACATTGGCATGCAGTACTGACAGCCCACGTACATTAGCTCCGAGGGGATGTTCAGCCACTCAAACATTTGAATCCTTATTTTCGGGATGGAGTCTACTTTGCAACCTGGTTTCTCTCTGTCGAGGTCGTGAAGAATCTTGGTTTCGGAATCGCCGACGTACCTCTTTCCGAAAAATGGCGCGTTTAAACGGCGCGTCAGCTGCACAATCCCCGCTCTAAAAATTTCGAGAAAACGACTTTTCTATTTAAGCCGCGAGTCAACGTTTTTCATTTTGCACGCTTCACTTAAATACAAATCGAGTACGAACCGCGCTTTGAAACACAAATGGTGACGGCCTACTGCGTCAAGTGCAAAAAGTCCCGCGAAATGAAAAACCCAAAGAAAGTCACACTGAAGAATGGGCGACCCGCAATGTCCGGGACTTGTCCAACATGTGGAACTAAAATGTTCAAAATCGGTTCGACGTCGTGATTCTTCGGCGTCAAAGCCTTCGACCTTCCCAACTAGAGCCGCGGAGGAAATCACTTTTTTCCTCCATTATTTTTTCTGAAAAAGAAGTTACGGTACTTTCTGTCTTCCCAGATTTCTTCGTTAACATTAGCAAAGTTTTAAGACGACAAATGAGTGATCCGTATGATCAGAGATCGCGCATGCAGCCTCAAATGCCTCCTTCCAAAGCCGTCGGCTTCAAGCCCTTGGCAGAGGAATGGAATTATTACTCTATTGACGACGGGTACGTGCTTGGTGTGAGAGTCGTTCTCACCAAACTGCTCAAGACGAACCAGAGCGATCCCTCGGGCCTTCCTGTCTACGTGACTCAACATCAACTGGCTCTGCAGGTTTTAACTCAAGAAGAATATCGCAGCATTACCAGTAGAAACATGATCTCGAAGTAAGGAATAGAGTTATCGACGAAGTAAATTCGCTCCGATCTGGGCAGAGAGCCAAGGATTGCAGGATTTCTTTTTGTAAAACGTTTGAGCATGCTTTGATTTTTGCAGATCGTTTCGTAGTCTCTGTACACCTTTAATTTCATCCCTTGTTTCACTGAAAAACAAAATAGATATTCCCTGATCCGGAGACGCAAGGTGTCAATTTGCTTCAGTTCACCAATACGTTGGGCCACAAATTAGAGCAGTTTGTACCGATCAAAGAAGGAGAGGTCAGACTGTACACTTGCGGTCCGACGGTATGGAACTTTCCCCACATTGGAAATTACCGGACTTTTTTATTCGAAGACCTGCTGAAACGCTATCTCAAGTACCGAGGGTTCAGCGTAATCCACGTGATGAACCT
The DNA here is from genome assembly GCA_030037995.1 of Nitrososphaerales archaeon. Classification (GTDB taxonomy): domain Archaea; phylum Thermoproteota; class Nitrososphaeria; order Nitrososphaerales; family CADDZS01; genus DATLTL01. The sequence goes on from JASHPQ010000319.1 coordinate 6,121, forward strand.
GACCGACGTTGATGACCGAATCATCAAAGTTTGCAACGAAAAGGGAGTGGAACTTGGGGAATTCACGGAACGGTATGCAAGAGCCTTCTTTGAAGACCTTAATTTCCTGAGAGTGGATCTGGCGGATAATTATCCCAGAGCAACAGACTACATCAACGAAATGGTGGTGATCATCCAGGGCTTGATGCGCAAGGGGATCGCCTACCGCGGGGAGGACGGTTCGATCTACTACTCGATATCCAAATTTCCCAGGTACGGAGAGCTGTCCGGCATCAAACCAAATGAGCTCAAGGTCGGCGCGAGGGTGCGCGTCGACGACTACGGAAAAGACTCGGCGGAAGATTTCGCGCTGTGGAAAGCTTGGGACGCAAATGATGGAAAAATTTTCTGGGAGACGCAGCTCGGGAAGGGAAGACCGGGGTGGCACATAGAGTGTTCCGCCATGTCGATGAAGCTCTTGGGCGAGCACTTTGACATGCACACCGGCGGGGTCGACAATATTTTTCCTCACCACGAAAACGAAATTGCCCAATCTGAGGGGTTCGCCGGGAAAAGATTCGTGAACTATTGGTTGCACTGCGAGCACCTCCTCGTAAACGAGACAAAAATGGCAAAGCGTCTCGGCAATTTTGTGACCGTGGTGGATCTCCGGGAGCGCGGCGTTGATGGGGCGACTCTCCGGTACTTCCTGCTATCCGGGCACTACAGGTACCAGCTGAGCTTCTCGGACAATTCCCTGGAGCAGGCCTCAGGATCCGTGAGGAGGATTAACGAGTTTGTGTCTCGGCTGGAAGATTCCCTAAAATCATCTAAGGACGAAGGAAGTTCTCTTGATTCGGATACAGCTATGCTAGTCGAGACCGCGAGGGCAAGGTACGTCTCGGCTTTGGACAACGATCTAGATGCCCCGGACGCTCTGGCCGTCGTGTTCGACCTAATATCGGAAGGAAACCGGATGCTGGATCGGGGAGACTTGAGCAGACGCTCCCTCGAAGCTTTTCTGGAGTTCATGAGAAAAGATTTCGACTCGGTCTTTGCCGTGGTCTCTACGTTGTCTGATGAGTCCCTCGGCGAGCTCGAGTCAAGACTGTTGGAAGAAAGAAAAGCTGCACGGAGAGCTAAAGATTGGAAAACCTCTGACGAGCTTCGCAACAGGCTCCTGTCACTCGGGGTCGAAGTTCAGGACACCCACGACGGTCAGAAATGGCGCAGAGTCTCCAAGACGCGATAGCAATACGTCGAGTACGTTAATTGACGACGCAACCGTAGGCCAAGACATATTTCGCAAGAAATGACGTTCTTGCTATCTCTTCTTCTCGATACTTTTAGGCTCTTCTGGAAAAATATGGTAACACTTTTTCGCCACACATTTTGATAAAGTTCTTTTCGTCAGGAGAAAGACTAGCCACGTAAACATGATCAAATCCTAGCTGGAATGCGCCCTCGATAGGTTTTATGAAATCCTCAGGCATCGTTCCCACGACGAAAGCTTTTGCTAGCTCATCATCCGTAACTCGAC
>JASHPQ010000036.1 GCA_030037995.1 Nitrososphaerales archaeon
GCGCGAAACAAATTGTAATTGAGTTTCAGGAAAGAGGGAACGAACCCTTGGAAAAATTCGCAAAATTCATCCTGCCTCAATTCAAATCCTCTTAGGCCCGCCTTTAGACGACGCTAGGAGATTCCCAAGCGAAGAGAGGTTTTCAAATGCGAGTGCGGAAGAAAAGTACCGTACTTCTAAGGAAGATCTAGAGAAAAGTATCTCTCTTCATAAACAGCGGATAGACACTTTCAAAAATTGAGTCCAGTTCGCAAAGAAAAGATGCAGAGACTCTGAGGAAGAAACAAGGAGGAACAAGCTTAGTTCTTCACTTCGCTCGCGCTACTACGAGGACTTGCGGTTTGGACTTCTGCTAATTCAGTATGTAAAAATGCAAGCTGTACTACGATAATTCAGTATGTAGAAAGAAGACCCGTCTATATACTTAGAAGGAGTCCATTAATTGCACTTATTCAATAGCGCGTCCTGTTAGATTTGCCATAGGAGAAGAATCGTTGGGTCTGTACGGCGCAGACCCTAAGTGCCAAGCATAGAATACCCAAAAACTGTCTTAGAAACTTTAAGCAATTGCTGGGATGGAGTAGCTCAAGGGCCCCCTAGGAGGCATTCCACGCGCGTGCGTGCTTTAGCAATTAAGATGAAGAATTACGGGTAGTTCTGCCCTTGGAAAGATCTGTTATCTCTAAGAGCCGGATTGGAAGAACCTCTTCACGGAAAATCCACTTCTCAGCGAATGAGTAAGCTACATCCTCGCAGTATTTTCTGTGATTCTCCTTGACCTCAAAGATGTGTGTCCCTACCTCTTCTTACTATCTACGTTCTCGTGTATAATTTAGCTGAACGCTCTAAATCAGAAACTCTTATTCCCCAGAAAAGTGAGGCCAGATCCTCGCTTTGCGAAGCGATGTCCACATCATAGAAAACTACCTTCGTGAAGTTAAACGCTGGTTTACTCTGTCGAATTTGATACTGAGCGGGAAAGTGGAGATAGGTTTGTTGGCATATGACCCACGCCATGATGAGCTTTATCACATCGAATCTGCCTTGGGCCGGACAAATGCCCCACTGCGACTGAAATCCACCCTATCGATCTCAGGAGAGAGTAACGAGAACGGCCTGGACTACTTCTCGAGTGTAAAGTTCGAATCAGATGTCGTGAAGTCCTTTCTCGGGAGACTTTCCGCGAAGGAGAGAGATCACAAGAGAGTTTTAGTCGTGAGGGATATCGACTCCCGGCAGTCAGAGTCGGTCAGGCAGGAGGCGAGGGCGATGCACATCGAAATCTGGTTCATGCAGAGCATAATCCAGTCCCTCGCGGCCATGGACATTAAGAATTCTAGCGACGATGTCCTCAGGACGATCGAGCTGTGCCGGGAAGCCTTGAAGCGCTACTAATCTATGAATAAATTACAATGCAGAATGGCATCATTTCCAAGACGTGAGTGAGCTGCTTCTACTGAGCAGAATTTCCTTGGACACCCCTAGGGGGGAGAGGATCGTAGCGCAGGAGTCTGCGAGCAGCTCTACGTATCTTTGCGTGTCATAATCCACGCTGTCGACCAGCTCTTCGGGCACTGCTCTGTTCGAGCCGGTAGACTTGTATTTCGTGATAACATAAGAGACAGATTGTCCGGCTTTAAGTTTCAACCCTTCGCGCTCCAGCTTTCGAGCTGCGCTAACAGAAAGCTGTCTTCGAGAGAAGTAGTCATCCAGGTCCTTGGACAATCTTCTGGTGATCAGAAGCTCCTGAGCGGGCACGTTGTGTTCTTCTATCTGCTTTGCATAGTCGTTGAAGATCTGCATGCCCTTTGTGGAGGCGCGCTGTCTAAGCTCTTCTTCATTGTCACAGATCGAGAGGTCTTGCAAGATCTCAGACTGGCACTTTTTGAAAAAGGGAGGCGTGTCATGCCTTCTTTGTTCGATTCCCCTCGTCTTGATTTCGTTCCCGTCTTTGAAGCATCCAAAGTATCTGTTTGCGACCTGGTTCCGGGAATCGACCTTCGAGGGCAGGAACACGATCCACTTGTAAATACCTTCGATCGCGAGTTTGAATCCCGTTAGGCCCTCGATTTCGGAGCAGAGCTCCCTGTAATCTTCCAGCCTGGCCCTTTCTTTATGCAACCACAGCGAATCCACTATGCCGTGAATCATCTGAAATCCGCGATTCTCGGCGCGGTGCATGGCGTCCAGCAAGGTTTGACGCGCTACAGAGCAGACTGCGATGTGCGCATCAATTTTCATAAACTTGGCATGCCGGAAAGAAAGGTACCCGAAGCTCGTTACCAAAATCCACTTTAGCGCGGCCGCTCTTTCGCTGTAGATTTGTCTCGCTTCTATGTTGGTGCCGGCTAAATTTCGCAGCTCCTTGTACGCGAAACGCTTGCGTATGGGAAGCTGCAAGCTTTGTGGAACTATTCCTTGGTGCTTGCAGATGTGCATGTTCAGCTCTTCGATTCGGTTGTCGGAATCGGGGCAGCACATACAATTTACAGTCTCCGCGCTGATGTTGCGATCCCGGATTATCGAAGGGTACAGGGACGCAAAATCGATTTCGCAGACGTTCTCATGGATTCCCGCCAGCGGCACGAAGACGAGGCCACCTCGATCTGCGACGAGGAGGTCGTCCATGCTCTTCATTTCTTCGGAGATGACTGGTTTGTACGGAACAAGGGTATCCCGCGAGTGCGCGTAGTAGAATTGAATGCCGCTCAGGCATTTGCCGATGGAGGCGCGCGCAGCTACGTGGAGCGGCATCCGAGACAGCCTCGAGATTTCGTAGAGTCCCTCGAACTTGCACTGGTCGTAAATGTAGGTGTTTTGCTCGTCAATGTGGATTCTTCCGTATAAGCGCTGGGTCGAGGGCTTGTACAAAATGCGGCCGTAACTAAAGTACGTCTTTCCACCTGTTTGAATGGAGGGAGTGAACCCCCGAAACTCAGGGTCTCTGTTCAGCTTGAGATCGATCGAATGAAGACTTGCTTTGGAGTACAGGTAAGGAAGCGTGAAGGTATCGCCATCTGTTGTGATTAAGATGTCGGGGTCAAACCTTTCAATCTCCGAAGCTGTCTTCAGCAAGATTTCCGACTCTCCCGAGCCGTCTAGGCAAACCGAAAAGCCGCTTCCGTTATCCGAAGTGAGAGAAATGCCGAGAAGTTTGGAATCTAGTCTTGGAACACGAGTTCCAATGTCAATATCGAGTTTCAAGAATTTTAGCGGGGGCCTTGCATAATCAGTGGCTTCTACAGAATCGTGCAGTCGCCACCTTGTTATCTGGTCCCCGCGAACGCTTATGGAAACATCAGCGAGCGGAAACAACTTCTTTTGAAAGAAGTACTGCTGCTCCGGAATCACATCTACGTCATAGAGTTTGAAGGTTACCGGATTTTGAAAGGCGCTCTCCAGCTGCTCCGCCACCTTTTTGACTCTGTCGCTGCGCCGGAGTTCGATTTCCAGCACTCGGCTTCTGTGCTTATCGAAGATGCTCGCTTTCTTCCGAGCAAATTTGACGGAAGCCACCCACCCGGACTCTTTCACTTTGGAAAATACGAATTGCGGGTCGTCGCACGCAGCCCCGGCCGCGTAAATTCGCGCTTTCCACTGGCTGTCGCGAAGTCTGAGTGTCTCGCCGCTCTTTGTCTTGATCCAAAATACCAGTCCTTCACCGGTGCGCGAAGGGTAACAATCTACGAGCCAGCCCCGAATGGCCACGAGTCGCCGACTATCCTTGCGGTTTTCTTTCTTTCTTCAGCCCTTCGACCAGCTGCGCGAGCCAATTAATCGTTTTTTGCTGAGACAACAGAATGCTCATCAAAACTGCTTCCGTGTCGTAACCTCGTTCCGCCTTTTCGACCGCATCGGCGTATGAAGCTGCGACTCGGTTCGTGATTTCTCTGAACAGTTCGCGGTCTTCAAAGCGGAGCGCTTCCATGAACGGCCGCCAGGAATCGATTTCTTTCTTCAGCTTAGCTACCGCTCGATCTTGCTTTTCAGAAGTCCAGTCCCAGGTCATTCTTTGTGGCACCCTCGCGTCCAAAAATTCAGATCTCGACCGTGGTGCCTCTTCGGGAGTAGTGCTTCGTGAGTTCTGCGGCATCTCTGCGTGTTTTCCGGTCCCTGTAGAAGCTTATCGCCACATCGGACTTGTCGAGAAGCGGCTTGCAGAATTGCTTGGAAGAAACCACGACGAATAACACGCCGTTTTCTTTGTCTTTTGCGGTGTCGCGAAGCGTTTTGGCGATCAGCAACTGCAGCCGATCTATTTCTGCCTTTTTGGTGTCTTCCTCGCTGAATACGGCATCGATCCCGCTGGCAGCAATGAATTTGATCGCCTCGTTTCGCTTTGCGGCGTTCCCCGCGAGCAGCTTGGGAAGCGCTTCCACCACGAAATTGGTCAGCTGATGACAGGTGAAAAATCTGGCCAGCTGAATCGCTTTGAGCGTCCTAACCGTGGAGGCGGAGTCTTTTTTGATAATGTCAGTTTTCTTTCGTATGAGGTACGGGTTCGCAGAATTGGACGCGTCTATGAACAGCGTTTTGCCGTTGAAGAGCCTGACCGCCCTAAGAGCGAGCAAGTTAAGCGTCTGCCCAAAATCTTTTCCGTACAGATAGGTGAGCGTCTTCTGCTGTAGGCCACTTCCCAGCAACCTTTCAAGATCGTCTTCTAGGGGCAGGCCGTACAGGTCGATGGCTTTTTTGAAACCGGTCAGCAAGCTGAGTTGATTGCGAGGATGTCTGCCACTGTTCAGCAAGAGTTTTCCTCCTCTCCTCTTCTCGTCAGGTCCGTAATTTCCGCGGTCAGCTGCTGCAGCTGTTTTTCTTGCTCGAAGATCACCGCCATCAATATTCCGTGAATCGGGACTCGCCGTACTGCTTGGGAGCAAGCTTGCGTGTGTTTCTTGGAAAACGAAAGATAGTCGTGCAGTATTTTTCTTTCGTGAACGTCGAGACCACTTCCGTACGTCTTGAGGACGAGAGCGATTTCTTGCTCGATTTGCATATTTGCAGTAGGAATCGTTCTGCCCAAAGCGGCCAATGGTTACAGTAATATTACTGTAATAAGGTTATTGCGAGGCTTTCACTACTCTTTCTCTCTAAAACTCTAAACTTCTGCAGCTACCAATTACCCTTGAGTAATGCAACGAGGACAATTGAAACACTTTTCAAAGAGATTTGCGTTAATCATCGAAACTTTTCGTCTCTCTAAAGAGTTGAACAGCTCGTCAGGGAACGTGTAATATTTAGGAATCTTCCATTCTTGCTAACGAGATCCCGGTAATGCACGCTCCAGTGGTACCGAGATCCTAAGCCAAGACAGAAATGCAAGAATTGCCAAGGTTGGAAGAACATACAAGAATGGGAAGCGGTCTAATCCATATCCCAAAAACTCCACCCGTGCGCTCATCCCGAACATTACGAAAATACCAAAGGAGATGATTACCCCGGCAACTGCTGAAAGCATCGACATCGCGAGTATCGTCAAATGACTCCTAATCGTGACCGAAATCCTAGAGGTAACGTTCGGTTTAGGGATGGGAGGGCGAAGACCGAAAGCGATCAACACTAGACCTGCCACGGAGATCAGCGATCCTACGTAGATAAAAGTGGAATTTCCATCCATCAGGGAGCTTCCTCCGATCATGCCCACTCCTTGGAGAGCAAAGACTGTTCCGAGAACGACAAGGACCAGCCCGATGCCGATCTTGATCTTTCCAAAATCCACTGTGCTGACGAGAGTTAACGTCTTGTGTTTGGCCTTGAAAGATTCGATCTCGTTCTGCATGGACGCGAGAACCTGCCCTCCGAGTACAAAAACTGTCACAACGAGAAGAGCCAGAACTGTGGCAAACAGGGCGATCGTCGAAACAACAGTGCTTCGCGCCAGATAGATGAAGGACTGGTTCCCTGACGGGACTCCGAGGCCAAGTACAGAATAGTAGGAGATCGGAATAAATTTGAAGACCCGGGGTACGTTTGGAACGTTGAAGGTTACCGTTGCGGAAGCTGATGTCACGGTTACATTTTGTTGGAGCAAGATGTTTGTTCCGTTAGTAAGAACAGAAACCTCGTAGGTTTGATTCGATCCGGTGGGAATTGAAAGTGATGAATTAGAAACAAACGAACTGAAAGCGATCTTACCGGTAGCCACGTCGGTTACCGTTAACCAGTAGTCCGTATTGTTTTGAGAGACGCTGGAGACGAGAACACTCAAGGCGGAACCGCCACTCTTGAGGTCCGGGTCGTATGTACTATTCCCGATCACAATGAGGCCTCTGGAACTGTTAGTGAAACCCTCTCCTCCTGACAATGAGACATTGTAGAGCCCCTCTGGTACTCGAAAGACCCAGCTATTTGCTTCGCGATCAAAGGCATTCGGAAGCAATGATCTGTTGGCCGCTGTAATCAACTCGGGGCGGTACTCAGAATTCGTCTCATTATTCACATACAGAATGGCATTACTGCTTTCGGCCTCAGAGCTTACATTGATTGTAGAATCGTTTGTTTGTGTCTGGAACTGGCTGAGGATCGTGCGAAGGCCGTTATGGACCAAAACCACATCGTAGAGCCCTGGAGGAAGATTCAATGCCAGATTCGAGGAAGAGTTGGAGGACGGCACTCCCGAAACAAAGTGAGCAAAGCCGGAGGAATCCAGCACGTAGAGCGTCCCTGCAATTCCAGTGTAATTCAAAGAGAGATGGTAAACAGATCTAGCGAGGACGCTAAGCCCCGGCGCCGAGGATCGCGGGATAACAATCGCGGTCACTAGTCCAGAGGCGTCTCCGGCAATTTCCTGACCGACCGAGAGAGGAACTATGGCTTGATAATCCTCATCATTTCCCAAAGAGAAAATTTTGATCACTGTGAGATTTTCGACGACATTGGAAACAGTGCCCGCAAAAGAGACGGAGCCTCCTACATGTACCTTCATTGCGGCTGCAGCTAAGGAACCTAAAACCACCCAGCTATTGTTGCTTGGATTTGACTCTGCTGAAGACAAGTTCGCAAAGAGCGATTGAACAATGTCAGTTGGAAGGCCCTTAACCACCAGCGGATAATCGTTGTCAGCCTCGACAAGCGAAATCGTCATCGGGAAAACAGAACCTGAAGAGCCTCCAGTTTCGAGTTCATTCAGTGAGTACGCGATAGACTCGGGGACCTGACTCGTGTAGAGTAATTTGGAGTTCCGCTTTGTAATGAGCGTCGCGTCAGTCAGAGAACTGGCAGTGGCGGTTGACGATCCAATACCCGGAATGCTGTGCCCGGATATAGAATTGTCCGCACCGGATATTTGCGCCAGACCTACAATTAGAACTAACGACCCAGCTACTAGTATAAGCACCAGACCGATAAAGTAGGCAACGAGGATTCTCTTGGAAAAAAAGTTGAAAGCAGTACCCGATCTTCGCAACTTTTCTCGGTTATCCTCTCTTGGGCCTTCCGGTTGTCAGCGACCAGCCAATGACGAGTGAAACGAAACTGGTTACGGTCAGGGCAATGAAGTACATTATGAAGTTGAGATTGAACACAGGCAGAAAGAATGCCACCCTTAGCGTGAGCGAGATCTCGTAGAGGAGCACAGATGAAAATACGAAAGAAATCAAATAAGAAAGCGCAAGGCTCGAAAACGAGATCAGCAACAAGAGCAGCAGTACTGCATTCCTCGTCGAAGCGTAGCTGGCCCCGAAATGGGTCATCATGCTCCGGACCCCCTTTGTCTTTCTCCCGATGGAGATACCGGAAAGAACGCTGGTGACGATAAATCCGAGGAACAGCGCAGCCTGGACGTAGGTGTAGCTTCCGGAAGCCTGCGAGTGAACCGAAGACAGCAACTCTTGAATAGCCAGGTTCTCGTAGGCGCTGACGAGGCCGGTCGATAACCCGAAGAAAGAGTCCAGAACCAAGGATATCGAGAGGACAGCCGCTCCGTAAAATGAGAGCAAGAGAATAACATTTAGGATCTTCAGCTCGCCACGATTGACGAGCTCTATCGACAGTCCGACGACATCTGGCTTGGACCCTCTTCTACGGTTAACGTCTGACGCCGTCGCCAAAGCAGGGCACTAGCCTCTCTTTGCTGGCACTTAAACCGATAGAAGGTAAGGTGCGTCGGTTTTACCTCGTCACCCTGGTCTCCATTTCCTGGGCTTTGCCGTGGGATTCACTTGAAGTAATTACGACCCCAAAGGGTTTTGAAAAAATTTTGATTCTATTCAAGACCAATTGGAGCAAGCTAAATCCAGAATAGAAAGCTGACAACCGTTCATTCTTCCACCCGATAGTTCCTCCAGATAGGATACTCTTAGCCCATGGAGGATTCCGGCCCAAAAATAAAACGCTGGATAGTTTAGGCAATCTTGAGTGAGGTTAAGAGAGAGATTGAATTGGTTCTCCCTATTCTGAACAGTTGAATTCTATGGAGTTTGGACTTGAAAGGTCGCTCTGGTTACCGACGCAAGTCAGGGAATCGGACGCGCTATATCGCTGAAAGCTTTCCGATTTCCCCGGTAAGAAATAAGATAATTTGTTCCCAGATCCCTCAGCGCCTACTGCCGTAAGCCTGATCCCAGAACTCTTTTTCGAAATTAGTTCCCTGGTAGAATTTGCCTAGATACCGTTCTTCTTCTGCAGGAGATGCTTTTGAAGCCCCTCTTGAGAGAACTTCAAGAGTATCTTGTGCCATATCTCGAAATATTCGCTTTTGATAGAAAGAGAACGAAATGAATTTGTCCGGAATACGATAATATTTTTTCAATGCCGGTCGAATTTTTTTACCGAGCTCCTTGTAGCTGAAATTGCAGGCATAAATTGACATGACCGCCTCCGCAGACGAACAATTACAGCACGTGTCAAAGATGAAATCAGTATAGGCGATTGTCCCGGGCAAAGCGGTTGAATTATCAAGCGTGGATTTTCGCACGTCAAATCGTGTCATCAACTTCCAAAGTCTCGGGTACTCATAATCCAACGTAACCTTTAGGTGGGTGGCGAAGCAACGCATGGCAAACTCGTCCTCCGCTCGGGCTGCAGCCATAGCCATCGCACGAGCGAATCTTGCAAGATAATGGTAGTCTTGAATCAAGTAACGCCTAAAGTCTTCTCTTGGCAATTTTCCCTCGAATAGGTCGAGGAGAAATGGTCGATTGAACAGCTCTTTCTCCCAAACTTTCAGACTTAGCCTTCGTAGCCTTACTACGAAATCCTTCTCTTCCCCTCTATTATCACTAATTTCCAGAGTTTGCAAGATCCAAGATTCTATCTCGATTCGGGATCGATCGACTTGCGATTTCCAATGAATTGGATTACCATTTCGTACATCCCAGAGGATTCGGCTCTCTTATCTGTCGTCAGGATGATCATTAGGCTGTCATGAGGAGGAACGAAAAACAACACTCCCTTATAATTCTCTCTTCCAACTGAAACATACCTAACCTTTGACCGAAAGGAATCAAGTCGTTGTAAAATGGTGAACACGAGGAGCCCCCACAGAGGAGCCATGCCATTCGCTTTCTGGACGTAGCTACCGAGCTCATTTCTGTACTCTGGTTTCACCGCCTCTGAAAGGACCGACCCTGTCGGGTTGGTAACGATGTATACAGAAAAGATTCTCGAATCAAGACGTAAAATGTCCTCAGCAAGTGACTGATAGTATCGACTGTCAGGCTCTGATTGCTGCAACCGATGCTTTCCTTTCCATCTCTCTGGTGCAATTGATAGGTGGATTTTTTAGCGCCCTTTCTTTACGCGCAAAGCTCTCCTATTGGAACATAATAAGCCGGGACAGACGCGGATAAAGAAATAGTGGACATTGAGTACATATTTGGAGACCTCACAACAAGGCGAAAAATTAGGCCTGCCTAAAACTAGATTTTTCACAAGAGCTTGGCGAACTCGATGAACCCAGACTGCTAAGGTTCAACATAAATTATCATCAAAATAAAAAGGCGTTCCATTCTTTTGGGGGAGAACCACCATGTCATTCCAAATCATTAGGAATAACGGATTTGCCAAAATTTCGAATACTGATCCCAAATTCGCATAACTTTTCTCGATTGTCTTATCATACTTAGCAGGCTCCAAGTAGAAATATGAAAACTTGTCAGAAATTGAATTGCTCCGAACTTTTGGGAATGATGTGGCAAATTAGCCTGGAGCATCCCAACGTTTCATACAACCAACTTATCGATTGCATTGAAGCAAAGCTGGAAAGAGAGATAACATCCCAAGAAAGAAATGAACTTTACAATCTTTACTCGGATCCAGGTTTTTACGCCGATAAATTCGATGAAACCGAATCCACATTTTGACGGATATTAACGCACTAGATTCTAACATTTTGGTACAGACATGTTGATATTAGGCCAGTGAAGTCTTTCCGGAGAGAACCCTTTGGTGGACCATTCTACGGAAGACATTTTCCTTAGAGGGAAAGATGGAACATTGAAGGATGCAATAACTCAGGCGCACGTGTTTGTTCTGAGCCGTGCCTCCTTCCGTTCAATGCAGAACACACTATATGATAAATTCGCTAGCGGAGCCTCTCGAATATTGTATGATATGGGCGAAGGCTACGGAAGCAAGATTGCATCTCTTTTCATTAAGAAAGGATTAAGCTTTGAACAGACGATGAAGGAGCTGGAGAGGATAGCTTATCTTGCTGGCTGGGGCAACATGCACTTTCGGATCCTCGACGATGGCAGAGCAGAGTGCATAGTCGAAAACAGCATGTTCAGCGTTAAGAGAGAAGGAGTTCCAAATTCCTGTTATTTCCTCGCGGGTGTCCTTGGAGGTAACATGGCTGCGCTGCGCAACAATCATAATTTCTTTGCGAAGGAAGTACAATGCTCTATTAGTGGCCACAGTTTTTGCAAGTTCACCATTGAAGAACAAGCAATCAAACCTCATTGATTCAATGCCATTGGATCAAACAATACCTGCAACCGGTTCCAGCATCGTCTTCCTTAAAGCTACCGTAAGACCATCAGGAAATGGTCTGGCATGATAGAATCTACCCAAATCACGTTGATAACGCTCGAATAGTCACAGGATAACTTGCATTATCGGTAGAAAGTCGTCAAAAGGATCCGAGTGACCGAAAAAGACTGGCTGAGCGAATGGGATCATTTTTCTGGACGGACTCCGGGTGCATAGCTGTGGCGTAATTCTTTGACCCGCGATGTCCAATCCGGCATTGGTCGCTTTGCTAGATAAGCTTCAAGCATCTCAAGAAAGGCATGAGCCCCTGGTGCAAACACTCGCGCAGTGCGTCTAGTAAGATGGCGGTGCGTCAGTCGAAGTACCGACGTGTCTCCTTCTTGGGGGAAGATCTCCCACCGGATGGTCGCCCTCTCTCCGTTTGGAAACTCTGGCCGCGCCTCCACGTGCCACTCATGCTCGAAGAGGTGTGGAGGATCCCATGCGAGTATGCTACCCGTAACGTGGATCTGCGACGGGGTGCTCCAAAACTCCACATGTCCGCCGATCCTTCCGTCAATCTGGGCTTTGGTCATGTACCAATCTGATAGTTGTTCTGGGTCGGTGATCGCTTCCCAGACAGTTTCTGGCGGATACGGTAAACGCCTCTCGAACTCGAGGGTGGCGAATTCGCCTTCTACCGTTACGTGCCCCTGCCACTCGGTCATAGCTCTACCTCTTCATGACCGGGTGTTTTCTCGTCTTTCTATTTTCAAGATGACTTTCAAGCGCATCCATCTTCTCTGTCCAGAAATCCTGATACTTGGAGACCCACTCGTGCAATTCGCGGAAGCCTTCAGGTTTTAGCGCATAAATCCGATGCTGCGCCTGCACGGTCACACCGACGAGCTGGGCCTCCCGCAACACGCGAAGGTGTTGCGATACCCCCGGTTGCGTGAGATGGGGAAACTTTTGGACGATCTCTCCCGCGGAAAGAGGCTTGATCGCGAGGAGGTCGAGCATTGCTCGCCGCGTCGGATCAGCGACTGCGGAAAATACGTTTGCCGAGCCGGTGTTTTGCGGCACCGCTATTTCTTCCAAGCTGAAGGATCAGGGCGCTGATTCATCTGAAAGAGATTTCCGTCAGGATCAGAGAACGTAGCCGAGATACCATAGGCATGTTCGTCCGGTTTAACCTGTTTAAATTGTACTCCGAGCGCTTTAAGCTCGTCAAATGCTTTCTTAACATCATCGACGTCCATGAAGATACTACTAGAGTGCCATTGGCTCGACCCGCTATTGGGATCATTGGTTTCAGGTTGGAGCATTAGTTCCAGGTCCTGATTCTTCGGTCCAACGGTGACCCACCGATAGCCGCCCGGACCAGTAATGTCTGCTTTCTTCTCGAAACCGACTTTTTGGATGTAAAAGTCCAGAGCTGCGTCCTGATTCTTAACGACGAGCGCAAAGTGGGTGATTTTTGCTTTCATGCTAGCAAATATAATTACGTGCGTATATAAGCATGTTGAAATAAGCATGACAAGGGTCTCTTGGTCAGTAAGAGGATGGATAAGAAAAAGGCATCATCTGTTGATGATCTACTTATCAATGTTGGAATGCAAGTACCATGTGAATCTTATTGACCCTGAAAGAAAAAGTAATGGAGCAAGCCTTCCAAGAAGATGAGAGTATTAACATGCTCTTCTTCGACTAATTAAAAGGGAGAAGCGTCCTCTTTGTTAAACTGGCAAGAATTCGCAACGGCTCAACCGGAAATGGCAAGCTTTGGAGAAGAGAGACTTCGGTCCAAAGTCAGTATCTTGCCACGATCAAACAGGATGGCTACCCAAGAGTTCATCCGTTCACTCCATTCATCGGATCCGGTCACCTCTTCTCT
>JASHPQ010000320.1 GCA_030037995.1 Nitrososphaerales archaeon
TCCAACGAGCTCCTGAGCAAGGGATCGTTTCACTCGCTGACCCTGTCCGAGGGGCACAGGGTGTCAATCAGAAAGCCGAATGGTTTCACGCCGCTTCAGGTGCGGCTCATCGAAGGTGCTGGCACCCCAAAAGACGCTTACGTGGTTGTGGCACTGGATCAGCGGGAGGCCGCAATCGGCGTAATCCGGGGAACGCACCTGCAGATTCTCCCGACAATCGACTCCGGTGTTACCGGAAAGATGTATCAGGATTCAAGGCGCGGAGTGGGGGGCAACTATTTCGGGAAGACCGCGGACGCTCTCGCCGTTGTTTATCCAAAGGATTCCAAGATCTTCGTCCTGGGGCCAGGGACTACCAAGGAAAAATTTGTCAACTATCTCGAGCGGGAGAGAAAGGAATTCGGCGATGTCAGGTTGATTGCAGGGTCGGATGTGGCTGGAGAAGATGGGGTGTACGTGGCTCTCCGGAATCCCAATCTGCAAGAAGCCCTATCCGACAGTCGACTCGCGAAGGTTTCGAAACTAATCCAAGAGGCCATGAGGAGGATTTCGGTAGGAGATCAACGAATCTCCTTTGCTTTCAGAGACTGTCTCAAGGCGGCGAGACAGGGGGCGGTCGAATCCCTCATTGCAGCAGACAAGATCTTCTCTCAAAAGGGGATTGACGAGGATGAAATCGTGGAACTGCTTAACTCCGTCGAGGAGTACCGAGGAGAAACCTTTCTTCTAGATTCCACGACCGATCTGGGAGCTCAGGTCAATGCCCTAGGTGGGGTTTTGGCACTGCTCCGATTTGCCCTAAAGTAGTAACTGCTACGCGGGGAGGAGACCGAGGATCCTCGGCAGGAACAGAAAACTCAGGATTAAAATTAGCATGGATACGGATACTATTGTGGTCAGAAGTTTTGCCCTGGACTCTACACCTTTCCGTCCAAAGTGGCCGAAAAAGTTGAGCAACGCCTGTCCTCCGTCCAGTGGATAAAGAGGAATCGCGTTGAAGAAAGCCAAATTGACATTGATGAACCAGATCCAGAAAAGTGTCAATGTCAGAGGGTACCAGGCGGCTCCGAGCGATGGCGAAGTGTACATCACGGCGAGCTCGTTCGAGAAGGGTACCACAGAGTTCGCCTCGGCGTAAATACCTGGAACGACGAGATAGAGCAAGGGATCTCTGAAGAAATCCGAGGCGTAGGTATTCTTGATCCCCACCAAGTCGCTCGAGCTGAAAGACTCGCCTATCCCGATGAACCCTATCTTCGTGTTATCGGGATTGGCCCCAAGAACAATACTGTAGTTCCTCAATTGACCGGCATGTTCAACCGAGATAACGAGAGTTTGGTTTGGCAGAGTACCACTCATGTACTGCGACAGGTTCGAAACCGAGTGGACCGCAGTGCCGTTCACGGCGATTATCAAGTCCCCGGCGGAAAGCTCCCCGTGGGAAAAAAGATTGTACGCCGGACTGGGGGATATTATCTGCTGAATCTGCACCCCGTTGAACTGAGCGGGAACGAGACCTCCGACAACCAGCAGAAGTAGGCCCAAGGCAACTAGAGCGACGATGATATTGCTGCCCGGGCCTCCCGCCATAATTCTACCCGAGTTTCTGAATTTTGACTGTTGAATGAGCTTCTCGTCGATTTCTACGAACGCCCCAATCGGCACAATGAGAAAAAACAAGATTCCAGTGGATTTTACCGCCATTCCCAGGCGTCTAGCAATCACTCCATGCGTGCCTTCGTGCACGACCACGGCGACGACGATTCCCACGATCCCGTAGATGAATGGGATGTAGGGGTTCAATCCCGGGAGAAGAAGGTATGCTGTAAGCGAGGGTGGCGACACGCTTGTCAAATGATTTGCTGCACACTGAGCCGCAGGTGCGGCTCCCACCGCGCATCTCAGAGCCAGACTGCCAGTGAGCAGGATGTAATCTTGATCGAGCATCAGCCAAAGCATGAACGATCCTGCTGCGATCGTTATGGCCAGATAGGCCCAGCCTATATCGCCGAAAATCCGGTATCTCGCAAGATCGTCGAGAAATCTCAATAGTCGCTTTGTCCTGATCATGACGATTCCCCAGGAAAATGTCACCGCTTTCTCGTCTTGCGGCTGGGGTTCGGGTGTGGAACTGCCGCCGACCTGAGAAGTCTCGCTTTCTGACAACTGAGAAGTTAGCTCTTCGAACAATTGGCTATTAAAGTAGCTAGTTAACTCTCATCCGATCTTGAGACTCACAAAAGTAATCGCCGTGACTGCGCGACCTTAATTAGCCTCAGATTTGCAATTCTTCGAAATCCCGGAGGTGGCAAGTTGGAATTTCGGATGGCGAAGCCAAAGCCTCAGTGCCGGTGCGGTGGAAAGACCGTGTATTTTCGGGCGTACAACGGGGAATCTCTTTGCCAGACTTGCTTCAACGAATCGATTTTTGAGAAAGTCAAAAAGACGATTTCCAAGTATGGGATGCTGAAGTACGGCGACCGTGTGGGCATGGCTCTTTCCGGGGGCAAGGACTCTACATCGCTTCTCCATATCATGAGTAAGATTGTAAAGGGGCACGCCTCCGAGCTTCTCGCGATAACGATCGACGAAGGCATTAGCGGTTATCGGGAGGAGTCAATAAAGAACGCGGAAAAAATTACGACGGAGCTTTCGATCCCACTGTTCGTCAAATCGTACAGTGATCTCTTTGGAATTTCGCTCGACGAAGCGATGGAGGTAAGGTCAGAGAAAAGCCTGAAAATCACATCTTGCGGAGTCTGCGGCCCCTTGAGGCGTCGTGCTATCGACAAGGTAGCCGAGGAGGCAGGAGTCAATGTGGTTGCCACCGCCCACAACCTAGACGATATATTGCAGACCTTTTACATCAATCTCTACTCTGGAGACGTCGAGAGAATTGCATGGTTGGATCCTGAGTTCAGGCCGATCTTGAATCACTTCGCAGCGAGGCGAATAAAGCCGGTCATGGAGGTGTACGAACAGGAGCTAGCGTTCTTCGCATACCTCAACGATCTCCCGTTCCAGTCAGAATCGTGCCCCTACATGAATGAGGGTATCAGGACGGAAATTCGGCTACATCTGAACGAGCTGGAAAGGAAGCATCCTGGGATAAAATACAGCACCTTCAGAACCGTAATGGCCATTGCAAAGGGGGTCGATGGTGCGGAAGGATCGTCTGGGAAGGGGGCCTCGCGCTGCGATAAATGCGGAGCCGTCTCCAGTGGTTCGATTTGCTCGGTCTGCCAGACTCTTAGCCTTATCAACTGATGTGGATCCCGGCGCAACATGTCATAGATCCTTTTCCTATAAATTAGGGCAGGCCGCGGTAACCTAGTCCAAAATCAGTCCACTTTGGTAGTTCTCTCAACATCCGGCCTTGCGATGGAGTAAAGAAACAGACGTCCTTCTTTCTTGAGTGGTGTCCAACCTTTGAATTTGTGTTCGAAAGAGACCACTTTGGTCCCGTCCCTACACTCTTTGTTCATTTTCGAATGGAGTTTCTCCATTATGTTGGTCCCCGTTGTAAGGAAAACGAAAATCGCGTCAGCGTCCTCGAGATTCACGTCGAGAAAATTGGAATGCAGCACTTTTGCTTTTTTCTCCAATCCCTTTCTCTTTATCGCGTGATTAGTCCACCAGCATTTTACCGGATCGATCTCAACGCCGATCGAGTAGGCGCCAAACCGTTCCGAAGCGGCGATGATCATCCTCCCGTATCCGGAGCCGAGGTCGTAAAATCTGGAACCTTCATGGAGTTCGAGAAGTTTAGCTGCGGAGTCGATCTCGCTTCTGGATGTGGGGTAGTAGCCCGCGCCCCAAATGAAACCGCTTAGAAAGAAGTAAGCAATGAAAGCGGCGAGAGAGAATAGTACATAACTCAGGAGCGGAAGCAAGTGAACCGGATTTCAATCCCTCCTTTCTTATCTTATGAGATTATTTGCAGTGATCAACGATATTCTAATATCGCTACTCTGACACGTGTACGAATTGCGATAGGTAGGATCGGGAGGATAGTCGTCTCCCTTTGTCCTGAAACCGACTATACGCAGGGGTCAGTAACCGCCAGGTAAAGTGCGATTTGGAATGTACTTGCCCTGCCTATTGGAATGAACTCACGCCACGACGGGCTGTCACAGGAGCGTGCCACTCGAAGGAGGGGTTCCGACTCTGAACCATCGAATCGGGCGAGATCCGGGAGGGGGCAACCCTAAGATGGAATGGTTGCGCTGTCGTGTCTACGCGGAGGACCAGTAAAGCAGGGAGGGAGGCACCCCAGTCGCGCGAACTCTGACGGAGCTATCGCACTTTATTCCGGGGGAATTTCCGCGAAGATCTTCGAGAACTGGACACCCCGCCTCTCGTTGATGAATTTCGAAATAAAGTATATGATGAATAGAATCACTATGGGGACAAAAATATACACGTATCCGAGAGTCGATCCTGCTTCACCGAATATTTCCGGGTTCGTCAGGTACTGGTAGAAAGTAAATATTCCGTAGACGATCGTGAAGATTGCAGCGAACCAGTAGACTCCTCCCCCAAGATACGTTTTTGCAACAGCTGATTGTTGGTACTCTGCCTTGTGATTTATTCTGTATGTCAACATGGCGATCCCTACGACAGTTATCGGGAAGATTACGATAATGGCGACCGCAGCGCCCGAGAGTGCGAAGGCCGCACCCGAAGCGGCTGGTAGGACGAAGAACACCCCTGCGATCAGTCCGATGATAAGCGAGACTATCATGCCCTTCGCGGGAACGCTGAACCGAGTACTGACATCACCCATGAAACTAGGCATGATTTTGTCGAAGGAATATGAAAGCAGCAACCTCGACCCGATAAAGACGGCATTCGTCTGGTACCACAGAAGCTGAAGTATCGAGACTAGTATGATAAACGTGCCCAAGTACGGGTTTCCGGATACCGATGCGGCGAGGAAGTTGATGTAAGGGATAAACGCCGCAGGCAGTGGTTTGAGAGTACCTGCCGCATACGTTACCGTGTAAGCGTTGTAGAGAAATCCGTGGCCGAAGGTGTGATATTGAAGCAGAGTAACGCCCGCGAACATTACCAATGTAATCAGGAGGGTGCCCAGAATCGCCAAAGGCATATTTCGCTGGACCTGTTTCACCTCTCCAGCGACGTAAATGGCGGAAATGATGTACGAGAAACCGACGACATAGATCCCGTTCAGAGCTAGCGTTCCGGCAAAATTTGTAGGGGGGGCAGCAGCCATTACGTTGATTGTTTGCGCAAAAGTAGAATTTCCAAAGGGTGTAGCGAGAGCATCGAGTCGCGCGAAAGCAGTTGACTGGGTAGTAAATGCCAGAATGCCAAACATCACGATGACTCCCAAAATAACTATGGGCAGGATTACTTTGTTAAGCGCCCTGTACAGCCTGTAACCGAAGAACGGTAGCATGGCAAAAAGTATCGTGGTCACGGCGCCGAGTACGAATTCGTAACCGATGTTCTGGTACAAAATGGCAGCCAGATTGAGATAAGATTGACTGTGGAAAGCCAACCCCCAATATGCAAACAGAGAACTGAATCCAAACGTCTCGATGGTAGTGATCGTTATGCCCATAAACAATGGTACAGTCGCGACAAAATAACCAGCATTGCCAACGAAGCCAAGCGCCGGATGCAAGTACCGGCTGGTGAAAACGTAATCACCGGCGGTTCTGGGGACGAGAATCGAAACTATCGAAAAAGATAGACCCACGATGAACATCCCAACAAACGCTATCAGACCACCTTGAAGCGGGTCGCCCTGCACAAGTGGGGCCTCCGATGCCACGTAAGTGATTGAGAAAATTATTCCAACAAGAGAGAGATTTATCCAGATTGTGTCTAATACACCAAATTCACGACGAAGACCCGTAGCGTTTCTCAGGAATACGTCTTGAGTACCCAAGGCGAAAAGTTTCGAAACTTAGCGGAGATTTAAGCATTCAATTACAGGCCAATCTCGGCGTTTATACTTTTGCTTTTTCTTGCCCTAACTTTGGCAGGTTTGAATGTAAAATAGGCATCGGGAACTAGTTGAGAAAGGTAGGGTAGCTTTGGCCGAAGTTTTCGCAAGATCGAAAGATCTATCTCGGCCGTCGCCAAGGGTCTGGTTGAAGTAGCTCGGGCCAGCACCTTGCACTCGGGGCTGACAATCTGACTTCGACCGAAGAAATGGGTTTTGTACTCGGTGCCCGTCCTGTTGGAAAATGCGAGAAAGCAGCAATTTTCCGCCGCCCTGCTCACGGCGTACGTGTCAACGTAGTTTTCCATGGGGCTCATCTCGGCTGACGGGAAAAACACGATCTGAGCGCCCTTCAACGTCAAGCTCCTCGCGGCTTCTGGAAATTCGATGTCATAGCAGATGCCCATGCCTATTTTTCCGAACCTAGTCTGAAAGACTGGGAAGCCGGGGCCGCGGGTGAAGTATTTTCTTTCCTTGTCCCAGAGGTGTACTTTTCGGTACACGCCGGCGAGTCTTCCGTTCGGAGAGATCAGAACGGAAGAATCGTATATCTGCCGGGTGTTGGGATCGAGCTCACCCATTCCACAGATCAAGTACGCGCCTAACTCCGAGGCAACCTTCGAAAGCTCCTCGCTAGTCTCTCCCGGGATTTCTTCGGCACAACTTCTCCATCTTTCGTTCAGAGAGTAGCCGGTCGTCGCGAGTTCGGGGAAACAAATGATTTCTGGGTGATATTTTGAAAGCATTCTTGAAAGTTTACGGATGGTGGCGAGGTTTGCCCTAATGTCGCCCAATTTGCAATTCATCTGGACGGTTGCGATCTTGGTTTTCATACTCGAAGATCCCGCATAGATCCTTGGGAGTTATGCCTTTATCATGTCGCTGAGAACCTTCCTCCAGACTCAAAAGTAAAATAGTGAGAAAGAAGCATCGGGTTTCAGAGTTTTGCAATGAAAGAACAGTATGACGCTGTGATCATTGGGGGAGGGCACAACGGGCTCGTCTCGGCCGCCTACCTAGCAAAGGAGGGGCTGGATGTTGCAGTTTTGGAAAAACGAGGGATCGTGGGCGGTGCTGCCATCACGGAAGTAGTGTGGAAAGGCTACAATGTCAGCAGGCTTTCGTCTGCCTACAGCCTCTTCGATCCTCAAATCGTGAAGGATCTAGAACTAGTGGAGCACGGCCTGAAGGTCGTCTCCACCGACCCGGATCTTTTCGTACCTTTCCCCGACGGGAAGTACGCCTTCATCTGGGAAGATGCGAAAAAGACTGCCGAGGGCTTTGAGAAATTTTCCAAGAGAGATGCGAAGAGATACTTGGAGTACCTAGAG
>JASHPQ010000321.1 GCA_030037995.1 Nitrososphaerales archaeon
TTCTATAAGGTAGTAGAACAAGCGCTATGCTTCCGAAAATCCAAACAATGGCACTGATAGCAACCCCATTGAAGAAGAAGTCAAAAACTGATGTATACGCAGAGAGAAAGCAGATAATGATTCCTACAACGACATTAAGTGCGGCGATGAGATATGGGAACCGAAATCTCTCACTAAGAGTAGCAAATTTTGTCGGAACGACGCGGTCAAAAGATAGCGCGAAGAGGTATCTAGTTGCAGCACCGAATACTGCAACCGAGTTGTACCAGATAGCTAACGGGAACCCAATTCCCATCAAAAATATCAGAGGATAATCCTTGCCTAGCAAGATACCAGCAAAAAAACCAGGTACTGGAGGAGCACTGAATGGCCACGCAGCACTCACAGTAGAAGCCGCTTCGATAAGCTGATATCCAACGACGTTAATTGTCAACCAAGCCCCTACCGCTAACAAGACTAATGATACTACGAGCACTCCAACTATTCCTGGGAGCATGCTCCTCCGTGTATTCTTGACTTCGCCTGCAAAGGGGGCTCCATAATTCATTCCTGTGTAAGCAGTGATCGTCAAAGGTATCGCAGCAAGCGTTGCACCTATGGTAATAGGAGAGAAAGTCCATCCACTCTTACTCGCAGTAGCGATTATGTTGTTATAAGTTGCATTTGTACCTCCGTAACCATTGATCGCATTGACAAAACCCAGATGACTGGATCCAGCCAGAGCACCGTATCCGATAACCGTACTTATGATACAGATGGCAAGAAGTATTACAAGAGAACGATGGAATAATTTATGCCCAAACGAAGCGACTAAGCCAGCTAGCGTGAGTGAAACCGCACCAATCAAAAATTCTCCAGACGTCGTGCTGACCATAGAGCTTGCTGACAAAAGAGCATGATTCCCAGTGCTGTAGCCCAGTGTAGCGAGAAAGACAGGTAGTTCAAGATTACCCATCAAGTAGCCGGTAACTCCAAAAGTAATCATAAGCGACAGCCAAAAAGCTTGACCCATTATTGCCCCGATGAATCTATTTACCAATCTGCTCGTCCAAACGTAGTCACCACCGGCGCGAGGTATTATTGCAGCAAGGAAATAATATGCGATCGCAAGTGGTAAGTTGATAAAGAAACCAATTAACAGTGCGGTAGTGAAATTTGCTCCAGGGGTAGTCGCAGCAACGAATAGCATGAAGAATGAGAGCCCAGCAATACAGGGAGAGACACAGCCGATACCTATCGCAAAAGCGTCGAGTCCAGATAACTGCCTAACAAGTCCTGTTGCTTGGCGTGTGAAAATAGCAGGTGCAGGCTTTTCACTTGAAACCATAAACGGAGGCACTTTGAAAGGATTATTTAAATTTGCCTGATTTGACCTTCTAGCTCTGGAAATTTGGGCCTCCCTGGAATGGAAGTATCTTCTGACCAGTAGTTTATGTTGTCAAATGGGATGTGTGATTAATTTGACTTGAGCGAGATTGAAACGATGAAGTTGCTGTCATTACAGGTAGTCGCAACGTGTCGGTACTTTGCGAAAAGGATCTTTGCCCATATGGACTTGACGGGGCTTTTGAAAATAACAGTCTAAAATTTGATCGCTGCGGACATGAAACTCGCGTTGAATCATGCAGACCTCCATGGAGCCAAGATCTTTCAAGAACTAGAAACCGCTAACCACAAATACCAATCATTCAGCTTGCACATGGTCGGTGCCTATAAACTAAAATACTATAGACGAAAGGATTCGTTTAAGCGCAAGTTTCACAAAATGTTGATCTGGTTCTATAACAACGATTTCCCCTGAAGATCAACGAGATATCCAGTATCAGACTTCTCTGAAATTGAGGAGTCCCGAAATATATTCGCTGATCGACAATAAGATGATTCCCCAACGGCAAATTTGTTCACGGTGAAATGGTGAACTCGCCACCATCAACAATCAGTGTCTGACCTGTAATATAGCTAGATTCGTCAGATGCCAAAAAAAGCATCACGTTTGCGATTTCTTCGGGCTCCCCGAATCTTTTGAATAGCGTCAAATCAGTCAAGAATTTTCTTCTGTCGTTGGACATTTGTTGTGAAAGTCTGGTTTCCACAACGCCACAACCAATACAATTCACTTTTACAAATGGAGCTAGTATTCTAGCGAAGTATTTGGTGAGGACAACCTGTCCAGCTTTAGCACACGCATAAGGTAGATTCGCTCCAAGACCCATCAGATTGGTAATTGAGCTGACATTTATGATCGACCCGGATTGCTGTTTACGCATTATGTCTGCACAGTAGCGGATGCAATACCACGCTCCCATTAAGTTTACGTTGAGATTCTCCTCCCACATCTTGTCATCGATCTCGTGATAGTCTAACGGAATTGTATGGGTTCCGGCATTATTGACTAGGATATCAACACGACCAAACTCATTGAGAGTTTTCTCAAACAGAATTCGAACTTCATTTTCCTCACCAATGTTTGCCCGTACCATTAAGGCGTGGCCACCAGAACTTTCAATTTCGCCGATTATCCTCTTGGCGCCTTCCTCCGTTCTGTTATATCCAACCACAACCGATGCTCCCTCCCTCGCAAAGATCCTAGCAGCAGAGGCCCCGATCCCGCTACTACTGCCAGTTATGATTGCAACTTTCTGTTTCAGTCTTTCACTCAAATCTGGGACACATTCGCAGAAAATATGGCAAAGTCTTCTTTATGTTTGAAAATAATCCCGCTACCCAAATAAGCTATGAGAACACTTCCCTTGAAATACAATGGTATTCTAATCTTATCTTAAGAGATGTGTTGAAAGTTAAGGGGCATTTCATTTTCTAACCATCTAAGCCAATACTTCCTTGCAACAGATTAGGGTTACCAAGTTTACCAATTTGGTTCGCGAACACATTAATAATCTGAATATTTACGAGACAATATTGCTTGCGCTTTCTTCTATTTAAGAAACCGGCCCATTCTTCGATCCCCCGGAGATTGGAGTCCATTTGAATTCATCAGTCACTATATGAAAGTCCAATCTGGGTGGACCTGCAAAATGCTCCTCTTCTTCCAAAGAAATCTCCGAAATTGGAATTAGACTTCTATTTTATGGGGTTGGTCCTCGTTAAGCGTCGATGATTTTGTGTTCGAGATCTTCGAGTTGGCATGCTTAGCAGAATAGATCCGTAAGATCGGATGAAGATTATCTTCAAAATCTAGATACGGAAATTTCGCGTATATTTTCATAACTGGATTCTTCACCAGAGGATCTAAAGGTGTTCCAAAACCTCTTATGCTTTCCTAAAAATAGTGGGCGCTACAATCCCCAAGGACAAATATGTCAACCTTCTGAAAAAATGCGTCAGCAACATAGCCTTGCGCCTGAGGATTCTGTACTAACCAGGAGCCGTGGTCGGAGGGAACCCCACTAGTGCCCATTATCAGATTAGCCTAGCATGAAGGCTGACGGAGGTCGGTACCCGGTGAGCGAAAGAATCTACTTGCAAAATAAAATGAAGAGTTGGTCAGCTTAAGTCGGACTTGCAACGGCTAACCGAATGTCACCGTGTTGAAGAACGGCGCCGTATCCTCGCCATCCCAAGTCGGATCAGCGTAGAAGCCGCTTACAACGCCCTTCTGCCAGACTAGCGATCCGCCCGCATACCATAATCCCATGGTCCCTAACCACGCGTACGGTGCATCGTTGTATATCTGAGCCTGAGCGGCTGCCACCAGCGATTTGATGTATGTAGTATTTGTGGATGAGATAAAGGCATTGATCGCAGCCTGCACGGTTGGACTGGCATAGATCGCCCAGTTGCCGTAGAGTGAGCCATTGCTGACCATGTAAATCCAATTATCAGCTGGTGTGATTGCATCTGGACCCCATGTTTCTCCCCAACCTAAAGACAAATTGGGAATCAGCGAGGGACTACTGGCCTCGGCAGTGTAACTACTGTATGGACTATAATAGTCATTTACTGACTCCACTTCAATATTGACTGTGATTCCTAGCTGAGCCAAGTTACCCTGAACGATTTCCGCAATGTCCGTGCAGAAATCACATCCGGACACAACCGTGTAAGACAAGGGTGCTAAAGTAGTAACATTGACTCCAGATTCCTTTAGGTACTGCTCGGCGACCGTCAGGTTGTAACTATACGGTGGAAATCCTCCCAAATCATAATATTGCGACCAAACCGGGGCTTCTGGCCCAACCATCGGGCTTATTTTTCCAAAAAACACACTTTGATCGATATCGCTGTAATTGATAGCATGGACAATCGCTTGCCTGAAATCAGTAATGTTCGTTGGATATAATTCAGCGTTTAGGGCAATCGCGGTTAACTCACCGCTCCACGGCGGAAGGCCGAGATAGGAATATTTGCTAGGATTCCCTTGCACAAGGTTCCAGTCGTCCGTTAGAATAGCCGAGATCTGTGCGGCCCCCGTTGAAAGATCAGTATATCTGGATATATCATCAGACTTTGCATATACTATTACGTTTTTAACATGCCCAGGATCAAGTGCTACATCAGCAGAAATTTGGGCCTGGGTAAGCGTTCTCCCCCAATACGTAGGATTCTGAGTGAACTTGACGTAAGAATTCTCGGATATACCAGTAAACATGTAGGGTCCAGTACCTGGGATCGGATTCAGATTGAAATATGAGTTAATAGAGGTCGGGGTACCAAATCCCCCATGGTCCAGAACATATTGGGTGTCAAACATCAGACCTATCCAAGACACTAATGTCCCGGGAAAGTAAACAAAGGGAGACTGAAGCTGAAATACAATTTGATAGGGGCTTGCCACATAGATTGGCCAAGAGCTGTTCATCATAATACTTTGCGCCTGCTGCGATGGATTGACCAAGCCGCTCTGATTAATTAGGGCGATAGTCGACGGACCAAAAATAACACTCGACATGTTAAACAAAGGATACGACACCCACCAGTTTGAAGCGTTTCCAGACAAGTAGTAGAATCCATATAGCTCCATCCAAACTTGGTAAGCGTTGAAGGGATCCCCATTCGAAAAAGTTACATTTTGTCTGAGATTAAGTGTATATGTTTCGCCGCTAGCGGAAACAGTCCAGTTTGAAGCTAAACTTGGCAGAAATTGGATAGTACCCACATCGTACTCAGCAGTAAGATTCACCGCAATTAAGGGCTGATAAACATCGTACATTCCCCAATCGGGCCACGGAGTGGTATCGACAGCATATAGTTGATTTACGTCATTGTGAGGCCAGGTGACATCATCTATTACCAACGTTGTCAAAGTTGTTGAAGACGAGCTGCTTGAGCTGGTGGAAGTGCTAGACACTGCTGAAGATGACGAGGTTGAGGAGACCACAGACGTAGTGGGGGTGGTTACTATCGAGGACGTAATGGGTGTGGTTACTGGAGTTGAAGTAGTAGTTGAAGGGTGAACCGAAACCGCATACAAGCCGCCCGCGGCGATAATGATGATAATGACGATAACAATTCCAATAGTGGCACCTCGGCTAAGAGCATGTCTCAGTTTAGACTTTCGAGACAGCATAGTTAGTTACGGTTGAATACGTCATATAATAAGTTTGTTATCAAAGTCTTGAGCTTGCCGCTTATGAGAAATCAGACTCTACCGTGCCGCTTAGTTGAATGATAAATTCTCAGTACAAGAGCATTCCTTCAGCTGCGGCAAGTCCGTCTGATTTCATGTGAGTAGAGTCGCAGTTACATGGATCTGTCATCATCTCTAGAACGAACATCTCAGAGGAATGAATTGCATCTGAAATTGCCGTTGGTACTTCTGATCCTTTTTCAACACGTAAGGCTTTACATCCGAACGCCCTAGAGATATTAGAGTAATTTAACTCCTGCTGATAAGCTGTCGAAGTATAGTTGGAACCGAAATGTTCCTTCTGCAATATTCGCATCCACCCCAACGAATTATTATTGAGGATAACGATAGGGAATGAAAGATTCATTCTGTTAGCCGTCTCAAGCTCTGAAATATGGTATCCGAAGCCACCATCTCCGGTTACGGCAAGAACTCGAGAATCATCAGCTATTCCTAGGGAAACTCCAATGGCTAAAGGGAGGGCGCCCTCAGTACCCGCCATGCCCCTTGCTTGGACGAAACGCCTGCCTCCCATGTGCCTTACATCAAAATAACAACCCGCAAACGCGCCCGAGAAGCTTCCACTAGATACCAGTACGCTTTTCTCTGGAAGTGATTTCCGAATTTCCTTAAAGATGAATGCTGGCTTCAATGGTTCCGAGTCATCTTGCGATTTTTGCTCAAACATTGAGGCCCACTCGTTTTTCAAAACCGAAACGTACCCAATCCAAGAAGCACTGGGAACCGTTCCCTTCGCACTTTTTGCGGAGAGACCAAGCATGATCTGCTTAATGCTCTCTTTTACATCAGCAACCACCGGAATCTGGCTCTTGTATATCTTTAGAGATTCCGGCGCGCTAAAATTGATATTGATTATCTGAGTTTTCCCTTCATCTATCAGCGTCCAATTAGAGGTTCCAACTTGGGCAAACTTAGTTCCGAATGCGAGAATCAAATCCGCCTCTCGAAGTGCCTTGTTAGCAGTCGGTCTGTAGCCCTGGCGTCCAACGCAGCCTAGGCTGAGGGGATGACTTTCCGGAATTATTCCTTTGCCCGTTAAAGTAGTAACCACCGGGGCTCCTATTTTCGTCGCAAGTGTTGTTACTTCATCCCAAGCTTGAGATAAAATCGCCCCTCCGCCAGCTAATATGATCGGTCGTTCAGCTTTGGATAGCAGATCGACAATCTTTGCTATATCTCTGGGGTTTGCGCTCGTTCTGACCCCTGGAATCTTTGCGTATTGCAGTTCGGTTTTCAGATCAAAGCTTTCCTCTGTGGTTTCGGAACCTTCGAGGATATCCTGAGGAAAATCAACGTGAACGGGTCCGGGTCGATCAGTGGTAGCAATTCTAAAAGCTTCCCTTAAGACATATGGGATATCTAGTGTTCTCTTAGGGCGCAGACTGGCCTTGACAAACGAATGAAACAATGCGTAATGATCTAACTCCTGTGATGCACCCCTCCCCATCCATTTTGTCACAATGTCGCTCGTGATAGCTATTACCGGTGAAGAACTTGTATAGGCTTCAATAACTGAAGGTAGCATGTTGGCGGCACCAGGTCCTGCTGTTCCATCACAGACCCCAGGAGAAAACGTGATTCTACTATACCCGTCCGCCATGAAGGGTCCTGTTTTTTCATCTCTCACAAGGACGTGTTGTATTTTGGGAGAAAGTTTTGATAGACCATCGTAAAAGGAGAGTGTTTGCCCTCCCGGCACTCCGAAAACATATCTAACACCGTAATCCGCAAGAAGCTCCGCCGCAGCTTGACCACCATTCCTCAACAACGAATGATCCTCTCTGACCTTGCTTAATCCTATTGCTTTAACAAGCCCAACAGAAGTATTTCGAACATCGCTTTCATATCCTTGGAAACCATCATTATCATGAATTACACACTCCGTTCGTTCTTACTTTATGCACCCGTCACTAACGCTACTTTATCTTCCAGCTTCACGAAAGCTCGGATCACGAGGCTAGATGTATAAGAGTTTCAACGAGCAGAAGCCGGTTTGAGCGAAACTGGGAGTATCGCATATCTCTTTGTTCTATGATTTACAGGAAATTCAGCGCGCAATCAGTACTTGGCTCAGAACATTAATGACTGATAGAGGGTACTTTGTCATGACTATAAAGACGCTTTTGTACATAGGCTTGACCGCTTTGTCTTTTTAATGGCCTGAGAATGAGCAACGCATTTTGGCCTATTCGTTCGCGATTATTTAAGAAAAATTTATGTTGAGGGCCAGCGTGGCAAAAAGGGATTGATAACTGAGATTCCTATTTCGCAAATAGATTCCAATCCCTACAACTCTAGATCAAGGTACGACCAGCAGAGTATCAAGCATTTATCTGACTCTATCAGGACAAATGGTCAGATAGTTTTGGTTAAAGTTCGACCTCACCCCTCTGATAAAGGAAAGTATCAGTTAGTGTATGGCCACCGCCGCTTTGCAGCCGCGAAGCAATCGGGATTTGAAAAAATCCGAGCAGAGATTGTCGAATTAACAGACGAGCAGATGCTACAAGAATCAATAGTTGAGAACTTAGAACACGAAAGTCTGTCCGACTTTGAAAAGGCACTGGCTTTTCAGAAATTGAACAAGGAGTTTGGCAAGACTTACGAACAGATTGGGAAGTCTTTCGGATTATCTCCTCAGTACGTTTGTAATTTGATAGCGATGCTGAAACTATTTGATCCTTCTCTCATTCAATCAGACAGTGTTCTACACGATTCTCTTTTCAGGATTTCTCAACGCCACGCGCGTATTCTATCTCACGTCCAAGATGTTAGTACTAGAGCCAATTTTACAAAGATGACCGTCAATGAAGATTGGTCACCGCGAGACTTGTCCAACATTGTAAGTCGCCTACGTACTTGGTGTAAGCCCGAGGAAAAAGAGATCAACAAATCAAAAGAGGAGAAGGACGGAAAATGGAAATCACAGTTCCATGACGAGAGGGACTCTGCTGATGTAATAGAATTGAAATCCCTGATTTTAAAGGAGTTTCAGCTTGCGAACGAGGGACTCGACTTTGAGAGCTTCAAAAAGCTTCACCTGTTTGATCACGGATTCACTTTGTACAGCTGTTTTCCACAGATTGACAGAGTCGAGAAAAAGCGGGCGGTAGAGCGGCAAAAGAGGTGGTTCTACAATGTGGCACCTCAGCTGACTTGGAAGATAGAACATTTATTTGTAAAACTTCTAGGAGAGGATTCTGCTCTTGCTACACTCCGGGTTCATTATCGTAAGCGAGACCGGGGCGAGGATCTTGAACAGAGGGGAACCATGGTCTTTATCAAGGTCAAGCATGAGTGGAAAACACTTCATGAGCACTGGTCACTACTAGAGGATGCGACCGTCCCTAACGGATATCATTTGGCTGACGAGCTAGTTCGCTTGTTCGAATGAAAGACTGGTATATATCCGATTCTTTTTCTTAGCCTGTGACAGAAGTTCTTGCAAGAACGAATATTGCTATCGTTCAAAATGAACGAGGCTACTCTTAAGTTAAGAGTATGCCTGTACTATGCCCGGGCATAGTTTCTTTCAGGGGATGCCTAGATAAGATGTCGAGGCATGATTGTCCTGCTTCATCGGGATATGAAGTCAGTTTTCAGTTGTTCTTATATTGTAAGGGGGTTCACTCGTCCTGTTCAAATTGACAAGAAAGCTTGCAGAGATGACTTATGTTGAAGCAAAGAATTTGATTCAACAAGGCAAGATATTTTTCCTTCCGATAGGGAGCACTGAACAGCACGGATCAGCCGGGCCTCTCGGAACCGATCATATGGCAGCGGAAGTGGTCGCCGCCCATTTGGCTGAGAAACTCGACGGCGTCGTAATGCCCACGATACCTGTCGGCGCTTCATCTTATCATATGAAGTTCCCAGGAAGTCTAACTGTCAGATCCGACGTGGTTTTCGAGTATACTGCGGATGTTATCAGGAGTATCGTAAAACATGGAGCGAGAAAAATAGTCATCTGTAACGGTCATGAGGGAAATACGGTAGCTGCAAGCCAAGCTGCGCTGTCAGTTCAAGCCGAATCTGATGCAGATGTCTTCATCGCCAATTATTGGTTTGTAGTTTATGATCGGCTTGGCAAAGAATGGGAAGGCCACTTCGGTAAATGCGAGATGGCGATGATCTTAGCTTATAATTCGAAATTACTAGATCTCTCGAAAGGAAAAGATCCCTCAGATTTTGAGACAGCATTTAGAGCTCATGCTCGCGCACGCGACAGAGACGGTATGTGGTTTACTCGAGACTTTACAGAAATTGCTCCAACCGGCT
>JASHPQ010000322.1 GCA_030037995.1 Nitrososphaerales archaeon
AGACAGTTTTTTGTACTTATGTACTGAATGTAATCGGCAGATTGGATAGGGTCGAGGCATTGGCAAAAATCGAGAGGCTAGTTGAGAAAACCGGCAAAGTAGTATTCACGGTTCGCACTGAATCAGATATTTCAACAAATGCGGAACATTATAGCTGGAAGCGCTTTGCTGACGGATGGCTAACATCACGTGGCACTTTCCAAAAAGGATTCAACACTCGAGAACTGAAAGCGTTTCTATCCTTCCATGGTTATCGGGACTTACAAGTCCTAATGCAAGAACCAATTATGATTACAGCGGTAACTCATAGCAAACTCACGTAAAGAAGATCTTCATTTTCAGTCCTTCCGACTTTTCTAAAAAAGGGTTCTTTCAAGTTGCTGCTTTTTTATCTCCTTACTTCTTTCAATCCTCTAAAACATTCACAGCCGATTGCCCTAATTAGTCTATGCGTGTGTGCGCTTAGTGCGAGTGCGGGACTGTCTGACTGTGGGAGTATGTGTCTCTGTCTGTCGGTGGGGCCCCCTGTCTCTCTGTGTGTAGAGAGAGTAAGAGAGAGTAAGAGAGAGTAAGTAAATACGTGAGTAGGCGACAATGTGGCGAAAGTGGGGTCGGCCGGATTTGGACCGGCGATCACGAGCGCTCTCGCTTCCAGATCAGCCCCGAGGCTCGCATGTTAACCAAGCTACACCACGACCCCGCCTGCATGGTAGCAACGGAAGTACACTGCCACCTTCGAGCGCTTTAAAAGAAATTGCGCCCTTGCTTATTTTTCCTTTAACTTCAAGGCCACAATCACTCCATCCCTCAGAGGAACGAGCGACGGGAGTAACCGATCATCAGCGTATACCTTCTTGTTAAATTCTTGGATCGTCGCGGTGTCACGATCGCGGGCTGAGCTCGCCACGAAGCCCTTCCAGAGGGCATTGTCGGCAACCAAAAATCCTCCCACTCGAAGCGCTTTTACGCAGTCTTCCAGCAGGTCGACGTAAAGGGATTTATCGCCCACGTCGATGAAAGCAACGTCGAATTTTCCCGCGGAGCTCTTGGCGATCCTGGGGACTTCCTTTCTGGCATCTCCCGTCAGGATCTCAATCGCATCCGCGATGCCCGCATCGCGAAAGCTCTTCGAAGCGATCTTCACTCTGGAAGGATCGGCTTCAATCGTAGTGAGCTTGCCTCCGTTTTGTTTTGCAACTCGGCCTAGCCAGATGCCCGAATATCCGGTCGCCGTTCCCACCTCCAGGATATTTTTTGCCCTGCAGCTGGTTGCGATGAGGGAAAGAAAATTCCCGACCATCGGGCCAACAATCGGTACGTCGTTTTTTTCCGCATCCTTCTCAAGAAAAGTTAGGGCATCGTCCCTAGGCCGCAGCAAACCGTAAAGGTACTTCTCAACGGGCTCCACCGTTATGCCTCGAGATTCAAATGTCGGCATCTTGATGACTCGCGTCCGCGAGATCTTCCGGATTCCGAACCGTAATTAAGGTCTCGCACTCTTCAGCGTCGAACCGTGCTTTGCGGGAGCTTTCGTCGGCTCGTCGGGAAAACTCGAAAAGTGTTCGTGTATGATCATCCAGTGATCATCCTTCCAAAGGAAGACCATCGTCGCCCGCAGGCTCGATCTCGCGGGGCTGCCCTCGAAGCGGTAATCGTTGACGAACAGCCCTCCCGTCTCCAGGTGGAAAGTAGCGATCGCGACCTCGGGCGTCGGGAGATCAATCCGCAGGTCGTCGATCTTGTAGTTAAAGTCGGTGATGTTGGAGTAAGCGACCTCCTCGTGCATCACGGCTTGCGAATAGTCTTGTTTCTTAAACGGTGCCGAATAGTCAAACTTTGAGAACAGATCATCCGCCCCGTGATGCATGGTCGCGAGCGGCCCAAAGTCACGAGTCTTCGCTGCATCAAAATGGCGATATACGGCATTTTTGGCTTGCTGCTTGAGCTGCCCCTCTGTCCATTTGTGGGCGACCATCTTTTTTATCGAACGACTCCTGGTGGGTACCCCGAAAGGAATTACTGAAGGCCAATTATGAGCACGTAATTAAAAACCACACTCTGACCGGGGACTATTTGGCGCCTCCAGAAGGACCAAAAAGAGCTAACGCCGAGGGTAGAATGGCGAAACTCGCTAACAAACCTCTTAACAAAGCTTGAGCATACGACTTCCAAGCTTGCTAAGCTTTGATGAAAGTGAGGATCAGAAGCTCCTCAGGGAAGCTCTATCCTCGCTTGCGATCAACTTTCCAGAGACATACTGGAGATTACATGACGGAAAAGGAGAGTTCCCGCAAGAATACTTTGACGCCCTCGCTTCCAACGGATGGTTCAACCTCAACGTGCCGGAGGAGCTCGGAGGGACCGGCATGGGGCTCTCGGAAGTGTCGATTGCCATTCACGAGATGTCGAAGGACTGCGGGATGTCCGCGGGGGACATCCTCATGGCGATCTGTGTTTTCGCCATTCAGACGATCAAAACCTTCGCCCGAGAGCATTTGAGGAGACGGCTGCTTCCAGAATTGGGTGCCGGAAAGCACGTCATGTCGTTTGCGTTGACCGAACCGACTTCGGGTGTCAATATTCTAGACATCCAGACGACCGCGAAAAGGGAAGGGGATGGCTACGTCATCAACGGGCAGAAGATCTGGATTACGCTGGCGCACAAAGCGAGCTTGCTGAATGTCGTAGCGAGAACTACCCCCAAGGGAGAGGCCTCGAAAAGAACTGAGGGGCTCACTTTGTTTCTAGTGGAAAGGGCCGCGCTAAAACGCGGGCAGATTCGAGCTGATCGAATTGATGACATCTCCATGCGGGCGCTTGGCTCGAACAATCTGTATCTTGAAGACGTTTTTGTTCCCGAAGATAACATACTGGGTCAGCTTGACCGGGGATGGGAGGTGCTCCCGGCACTGCTCAACGCGGAGCGCATATCGACCGCTTCGATGAGCGTAGGGCTGGGGCAGCTTGTTCTGCGGAAAGCGACGGAGTATGCCAAGAAGAGAACCGTCTTTGACCGACCGATAGGATCAAACCAAGCCATCCAATTTCCGCTCGCCAGATCTAAAGCTGATCTGGAAGGTGCGTGGGCAGTTGCTCAGCGCGCAGCCTGGGAATTCGACCATGGCGAGGATTGCGCAGTTTCCGCCAACGTAGCGGCCTACATGGGGGCGAGGGCCGCTTTCTTTGCGGCTGATCGGGCGATCCAAACGTTTGGAGGTCTGGGGTACGCGAAATCGACTGATATCGAGAGACACTGGAGAGACTCTCGTCTGTTTCGAACCGGGCCCGTTCCGGAAGAGATGGTTCTGAACTTTCTGGGTCAGCGTGTGCTGAACCTCCCGAGGAGCTACTGAGCCGACAAATGGACTTTACTTACGACCGATTTATAGTGGAAAGGATTAGGGCGATCTCCTCTAAACTGGATCCGGCCTACTGGAGGGGAGTCTGCAAAAAACATGAGTTCCCGCAAGAGTACTGGGAGTCGCTTGCGAGTGATGGCCTCCTCGGGCTGGTGGTACCGGTGGAGTAC
>JASHPQ010000323.1 GCA_030037995.1 Nitrososphaerales archaeon
GTATTATTGCAGGGAGCGTCATCCGGCCCGAGCCCGACGTTTATTCCCGCACCGAGCATTTCGGTGACTTTTGCGACCCCGTTCCCGAGTTTCATATTTGAGACAGGATTGTGGGAAACGTGCGTTCCGGTTTTCTCTAAGATGGAAATTTCTCGGTCATTCAGCCAGACACAATGAGCGGCAACCACATCAGAACCAAGTAAGCCCAGAGTGTCGACAAACTCGGTAGGAGGAAGGCCCCCGTTTTTCTCCTTGCACATTTCCACTTCAGCTTTGGACTCGTTCAAGTGGATGTGAATGCCCGTTTGGTACTTTGTAGCAAGCTCCCTTGATTTCCTTAGAAACTCTGTTGAACAGACGGGAATCCATTCTACCCCGAACCAGATTCGAATCCTTCCGCTGGCAGCGTTGTTCTTCCTCTTGAATCCCTCCTCATTGTCTCTAAGACTTTCTTGTCCAGGTATTAGATCCGCGGCCTCGCTGGATATGGTCGCTCTGATTCCCAATTTTTCGGCACTTTCGGCACAGGCAACAATATGCCGGTACATGTCATTGACGCAAGTGGTCCCGGATTTGATTGCTTCGGCATAAGCAAGTGATGACGCAACCATCGCATCACTGGGCTTCATTCCCGCGAGAATGGGATAGTAGATCTTGTCGAGCCACTCTTCTAGGCCCATGTGCTCGCCAATGCCTCTACTCAAATTATCAGAGTGGAAGTGGAGGCTCACTAGTCCCGGCATTATTACGTGGTTTGTCGCATCGATTACGATGTCATAGATTGACGACCTTGGGCTATCTTGCGAATTCCCTACGCCATCAATGCGTTCGCCGTTAATTGATACGAAGCCGTTGTCAAAGGAACGAAATTCTTTGTCGCATGTTACAACAAAGCCATTTCTAATGAGGACTTTTTCAGAGCTTTTCTTCAAATTGTCGATTTCTCCTCACGTCTTCTCTAGCGTGTCCTGTGTCTCTATGTCTTTGTTTAATAGGTGATTCTCGAATTGCCGAATTTGTTAAACTTTAATTCGCCGAATTTTCGGAAGCCGAACTGGACGATGAAAAAAGAGATGAAAAAAATTGATTACGAAGCATCCGTTAGTTCCGCTTGGTCCCGCATAAGGTCTGATGAACTTCAAAAGCTGGTGGTAGATCTTGTGAATATTCCCAGCAGAACCGGAAGGGAGAGGAAGGCCGCCGAACATTTGGTTTCGTATATGGCATCTCGTGGTCTCGATTCTACGCTGATGGAAATTAGTGAAGAACGGGCTAACGCCGTAGGCATACTCTACGGCCGAGGATCTGGATATCGACTGCTACTCAATGGTCACCTAGATACTTCGTTTACGGGCGAGGAAGCTGAGGATATGCCCGCGACAGGCCCACTTACGGCTGGTTTTCTGCCGAAGGCGTTCGTCAAAGAGGGCTGGGTGCACGGATTGGGTGCGATCAACATGAAGGGAGGTGTTGCTGCTTTTACCGAGGCGCTCTGTGCCCTCAAAGAAGCAAGGATTGAGCTGGAAGGGGACGTGATGGCGACAGCAGTCGCCGGCGAGATTGAGAAGACACAGGTAAGCTCTCTGAATCGAGCCTACACAGGAGAGCTCTACGAGGGAGCAGGTTTCGGAATGGAGTATTTTCTAAAGCACTCAGAGTGGCCTGATTTTTCAATTACTTGTGAGCCGACAGGAATGGCTGTCACGAGGGCAAAGTGCGGGTACATTCTCGTAAAATTGACGACGAAGGGAGATCTCACTTACCGGCCCTACAGCGACGAGGATCATGTCAACAATCCGATTGTTTCCATGTCGAAGGTCGCAAGAGGCATCGAAGATCAATTCGCGCCTGATTATACCAGACGACATGTATTCGATCTCGGACCGTACTTCGGAATAATGAAGCCGAGGGTAAACGTTGGCGCGATCGAGTCCGGCTGGCCGTTCAAACCGGGTTTCGTCCCCGCTATTTGCTGCCTGTATGTAGACCTGAGACTCGTTCCAGGACAATTGCCATCGAATGCGCTAAGTGAACTGAAGACCTTTCTGACAACACTTGCCACTCAACATAACTTCGAAATCGAACAGGAAGTCTATGCCGTAAAAGCGCCATCCCTCGAGACGCCCGCAGATTCCAAAATTGTTAGGGCATGTGTCGATGCTTTTGAATATGTCTCTAAGACTAAGCACATCCCGGCCTCCCCGGGAAGAAACAGTTTTGGAGATGACTCCCTAGTCACGAGGAAGTATGGGATACCTTCAGTCACGTGGGGCCCCGGTGGCCAGCTTCCAGAGTACGCTGGAGCCGCGGCAGCGGCGGGCGGCGAGGGAGAATTTATCCGGATGGAAGACGTATTGTCCGCGTGCAAGATGTACATAGCGGCGGCCTTTGACATATGCGCTGAAAGCGCCGATGATGTCGCTGCTAGCCAAAGGTCACGGTATTGATGAATGGCGCTGTATCCCAAGCGGTCATTGTCGGATCTACGTAGAAGCTCTTGATCACGCCCTTCTTCCAGACAAGCGAGCCATCCGCGTACCACAATTTCATTACTCCCAGCCATGCATACGGCGCGTCGTAGTAAATCTGCTTTTCAGCGGCCGCCAGCTGCGAGTGAATGTAGGTAAGATTGTCGCTACTCAACAGCGCCGTTATTGCGTTCTGTACTATTGGATTGTAATACAAAGCCGTGTTTCCCGCATATGATTGGTTACTAACAAAGGTGATCCAGTCATCTGCGGCCGTAAGCCTGTCCGGAGCCCAAGTCCCAAAGTACTCAACGAGATTTCCTATCTGAGCAACGTTTTGTAGTTCGTAGGAGTACGAGCCGTATGGATTGTAGAATACGCTTGAATCCTCCACATTAATCTGGACGTTCAGCCCGATCTGGGAGAGATCACCCTGTACAGTCTGCGCAATATTCGAAGCAAGCGGATACTCGCTCACGATGTTCATGCTGAGCGTCGGTAAGTTTGTCACATTGACTCCTTTCAGATACTGCTCCGCCAGTGTAACGTTGTACTGATACGAATAATTTCCTGGGTCGTAATAATTACTCCAGGCCGGATACTCTGGGCCAAAGTACGGGCTGTATTCGCCCAGAAAAGCAGCCTGCGCGATTTGAGTGTAATTTAGAGCATGGACGATTGCCTGTCGCACGGCTGTTATGTTAGTTGGATAAAGCTGAGTGTTCAATCCCAGCGCAGAATCGAGGGCACTCCATGGAGGCAACGTTAGATAGCTAAATTCAGCAGAATTTGCCTGCACTAGGTCCCAGTTTGTCTGAAGAACAGCGGCGATTTGCACGGCACCGGATGTTAGGTCAGAGTACCTCGAAATGTCATCAGGCTTGTAGTAGATTATCGCTTCCTTGACGTGACCGGGATCGAGAAGAGGTTGCGTTGAGATCTGGGCACTGGTCAGACCGTCGCCCCAGTACGTTGGATTTTGTTTGAAAATTACATATGCATCCACGGAAGCTTGAGTTACTACATATGGGCCAGTGCCAGGTATGGGATTCAGATTAAAGTACGAGTTGTACGAAGTCGGAGTTCCCAGCCCGCCGTTATCCAGTACCCATTGTGAATCAAATACTTGCCCAAAACCCGTCTCCAATAGCCCCAGGAATTGATTATAGGGAACTGAAAGCTGGAAAACTATAGAGTCGTTGGAGGAGACGTAAATCGGCCAGGAAGAATTTGACATTAGGGCGAGTGCCTGGGAAGAAGGATTGATCAGACCCGACTGGTTTATCATTGTAATGGTAGCTGGTCCAAAGTTGACGCTGGTCATATTGAAAATTGGATAACCCCCAAACCACGCAGATGCATTGCCTGAAAGATAGTACCATGCGTACATATCAAACCAAACTTGGTAGGAATTCAACGGATTGCCATCGGAGAATTTCACGTTCGGTTGCAGATTGAACGTGTAATCGTATCCGTTCGCAGAGATACTCCAGCTGTCGGCTAATCCAGGCATGAAAAAGATACTGCCGTTCGAGAACTCTGTTTGCTCATTCACAAAGACTAGAGGCTGATAGACATCGTACAAGAGCCAATCTGGGTAGAAGGTGCTGGTTTCAGTGTAGAATATGTTGAGATCGCTCGAAGGCCAGGTCGAGTCATCTATCGAAAGAATGGCGGGAGCCGAAGACGTCGAAGAGACAGAGGACGACGATGATGTTGTCGATGAAGATGAGGAAGATGAAGAAGAAGAGGATATTGTTGTTGAGCTGGAAGAGACGGGAGCTGTTGTTGAAGTTGAAGTAGTCTGAATGGCCGAACTTGTGGTAGACGACGAAATCGAGGACGTGGTCGTGGTCGTGGTCTTCGAGGACAGCGTTACCAGATATACGCCCGCCCCCAGGACAATAATAACAATGATAACAACAGCGATAACTAGGCTCCGGGCGACTCCCGCATTGTAAGCTCCATTAACTGGTTTCTTCAATTCTAAATTGGTAAGCGCAAATCAGAGTTCATATATAGTTTTTTCCGGATTCTGTTCGTGAAAAAACGAATCGGTTGTTGAACTAATTTTCTTTCTTCGTTATTCACACTCTAGCGGATTCTGTACTCCTTCAGATACCGAATGCAATTAATGCACGGATTTTTCATCCGGTAACTACTCGTGCAACACATTTGACAGAGACTCTTCTGATTAAGAATGCACTCGTGGTCACCGTTGATGACAGGGGTAACGTGTTTGAAAAAGGAGGAATCTTCGTACAAGGAAACAAGATCGCAGCAGTCGGAAGGATAGAAGACGTTATTTCAAAAATGGACGCAGCTCCTGATCATGTCATTGAGGCGGGAGGTATGGCAGCTTTGCCCGGACTCGTCGATCTCCACTTTCATACGGCGATCGCAAGAGGAGTAAATGATGGCATGCCACTCGACAAGTTCCTCGACGCGTTTTGGTATCCTAAGCTCCGACTCATTCAGCCAGAAGAAGTTTATTGGGCCGCGCTCAATACATATGCTGAAGCGATC
Source organism: Nitrososphaerales archaeon (assembly GCA_030037995.1). GTDB lineage: Archaea > Thermoproteota > Nitrososphaeria > Nitrososphaerales > CADDZS01 > DATLTL01. The sequence continues at coordinate 4,995 of JASHPQ010000323.1, forward strand.
AAGTCCGGGACCACCTGCGTCAACGACATGTACCGGCACATGATAAGTGCTGCAGACGCAGCTGAGAAGATCGGCATCCGAGCTGTCCTGTCCTGCGACGCAGCTGACGAATCTGAGCGGTTAGACACGCTTGAGGACAACGATGAGCTGATCAGAAAGAAAGAGGGCGCAGCCGGCGGAATGATCCGAACGAGGGTGGGGGCTGAGTGGGTACCTATTGCCTCGATTGAATTTCTTTCAGGGGTTCGCGAACTCGCAAACAAACATCACGTTGGTATCCACATCCATCTCAACGAGTCCCTTGCGGAGCTTGAAATGAGTAA
>JASHPQ010000037.1 GCA_030037995.1 Nitrososphaerales archaeon
GAAAGATATATCCAGCATAGTCGATGGGCAATCCTGAAGGCTACAGAGCATGGCAGAATCGAATTCCCTTGGCAAAAAGATCGAGGGCGAACTGAAGAAATTTCGCGTCGATGTGAGCTTAGTAATCGTGGGATTATTCCTCGCCCTCGGATTCCAGAGTTTCATCCAATTTGTAGAACTCGTCATTCCTCACATTACTCCGTATTTTTTTCTGGCTCTCGGAATTGCAAGTCTGCTGATGGTTCTGGTATTCTTGAACATCGCTGCGAAAGACGCGGGAATTGACCGGCCGCCCCAAACCAAAGAATGAGGTTCCTCACCTCCCATCACAGAAACAGACCTCCCCACCTGCATAATCGGATGGTTTCTCAGAGAATCGCAGGAATCAAGAAAACCATAGTACAGAGCGCGAAGTGTGGCGTGGCAGTTTCCTAGTCAAGCACGAGATAGTGAGCTTATGGTATTCTTCATAAATGACAAGAAAATTCAGGAAGCCCCCGTCCTAAGCTGAATGGCTGAAACCAGCTTATGTCTGCGAAAGGGCAAGACTCCATTAGCAACTCTCATTCGTCATTCTTTCCGAAATGCTCGCTTTCCATCCGCGTGATTGACTCTTTTGCATCGGTGGTCGGCCTGGCTTTACTTGCTACTGGCTCGACGCCGCGAGCTTCCGTTCGGGTTGCTTTTCCTTCGCCATAAATGTACACTTTACCTCGTAGGAGCGATGCTAAAGCTGCAGCGACGGATAATGCGGCTCCGATATAGAATGCGAGGTCCAAAGCGGAGATGAAAGCAGGGGCTATCGCATTCGGAAAGAACGTTTGTCCTTCCAGAAAAGTCAACGTTACCTGGGGGATCTGGGAGACCACCGAAGCGAGCTGTGGAAGAGACAGAATCGACTGGATCGGGTTGTACCCTAAAAAGGCCGAGAACAGTGCGCTCGTCGGGGAAATCGAAGCGAAGGCGCTGGCAAGCTGCGGGACACCTGAGGTGATCATAGCTTGTGAAAGTGCCTTCGGCAGACTGCTAGAGAGCCCGGTGATGATTACGGTGAAAAAGATGGCAATACTCACCGTCTGTCCCGTGTTTTGAAGCGTGGCTCGCATGCCGGATGCAGCACCTCTGTCTTCTGGAGGAACCGAGTTCATTATCGAAGCAATGTTCGGAGCCGCAAACATCCCTCCGCCCAGCCCCATGGCGAAGATGATTAGGGCAAAGGGGACGTAGCTGAAGTTGTAAGGTAGAAATGAAAGCGCAAGAAAGGTGGCCCCCGTAATTACACACCCGAGAGTGGCAAAGAGTCTAGCTCCGTACTTATCAGAGAGATAGCCACTTAGCGGCCCCATTATGGTAAAACCGAGGATCATTGGGATCATGTAAATCCCAGCCCAGAAGGGCGTGTCCTGGTATCTGATCCCGTGCAGTGGGAGCCATATTCCTTGAAGGAGTATGATGAGCATAATTTGCACCCCGCCCCTACCCACGGAGCCGAGCAGACCGGCGACATTGGCGGTGCTGAACATTCTATTCTTGAAGAGCGCCATCCGGAACATCGGATCCGCCACCTTCGTTTCGATGAAGGGAAAGGCCACGACTAGTCCGAGGCCTCCCACCAGCGAGGCGACTACCCAGGGATCGCCCCAACTCATCGACGAGTTTCCGGACGGGATTAGGGCGTAGGTCACGCCCAAAAGCGCCAAAATCAAGCCTGCTGCAAAAGTGACGTTTCCCCAGATGTCGAGTTTCTGGTTCTTCCTTCTGGCCGCGATCTCCTTGAGTTTCAGATACGACCAGACAGTGCCGACTGCTCCGACGGGCACACTTACAAGGAAAATGTAGCGCCAGTCGAATAGCGCGAGAACGCCGCCTAGAACGAGACCGATAAGGGAGCCAGCGATGGCCGCTGTCATATTTATTCCCAGGGCCTTCCCTCTCTCTTTTGGAGGAAACGCATCGGTCAGGATCGCGGCGCTATTGGAGAGGAGGAAGGCGCCCCCAACTCCCTGAATCAGTCTAAAGACAATCAGCTCCGTTGCTCCCAGATCACCGGCGTTGGGCGTAACAGCGCACAGCAGCGAACCCACAGTAAAGATCGCAAAGCCCATGTTGAACAGCTTCACTCTCCCAAACATGTCGGAAATGCGACCGAAAGACACGAGAAGCGTCGATGTTACCACGCTATATCCAAAGAGAATCCACAGAAGATACTGAAAGGAAGTGAGTGGATTGATCTCTATGCCCCGGAAAATTGCGGGAAGAGAAATCAGAACGATCGTGGCGTCGATGGCCGCCATCAACGTACCGATCGTCGTGTTTGAGAGCGCAACCCACTTGTACTGGACCATTTAGAATTGCACTCCCGCCCAGAATTAGTTAATGCATTGATTAAGGTCTTTATGTCTCACATGAGAAAGGAGCTGGCTGAACCTCGTAGCGAGACGTACGAGATTGAAGGTTCAGTTGGGCCTTTAGGAGGGTGGATGAATACGGGAAGGTCAATGGTAGTGCCTTGAAGTCACTAGAAATTCTCAGAATTACAAATTTTCGGATTCGCAGATTTATTCAGCATCAGACAAGGAAAATACAGGAGTCCAATGGATCCATCAAATTACTATTGCTCGCCCCCGCATGTGTTGCCTCCGAGGGGCCCTAGGGTTATTACTAAAGCATCCGCAATGAAGAAGATCGGTTTTTGGTCCAGCGTTGCGTGCTGTTCCTATCAATGAAGAGATCAACTCCACCATAATTGAGAAATAGCGTCCAACGCCTGTGAACCTCGTAATGTGCTGCAATTCCGTTCACTTGATCGTCGAGAAGTAGGACGTCGTCAAAATCGAACGGTGCTAGTACTCCGCATTTACTGAGAATACAGGGCCTCGACCGGTAGCAACCTTGAAGCCCTCCAGGCGGGCAGAAAGCCAGCGAGTGCCCCCACGGTAGTTGCCAGGAGTACTGCGCCTAGCACTAGCTCCGGGGTAAGAGCGGGTACGACATGAATCGAAGATAGTCCGGTGCCGGGAGCTGTCGTGCTTGTACCTACAGTTGCACTTGAAGATCGACTGGTCAAAGCCTGAATAACGTCACTGATAACGAAGGAGAGCCCCGCCCCGACGCTCGCCCCTATCATCCCACCTATCAAGCCTGTAATTGCAGATTCGGCTAAAAAAAGCGAGAGGATGTTACGGCTCTTGTACCCGATGGCCTTCAAGACACCTATCTCCTTGGTTCTCTCAATCACCGTGGTGAACATCGTTGTCATGATTCCAATGAACGCTACGATCACGGAAATTCCCGCGATTCCGGAAAGTACTAGACCGAGCGCTCCCGTAATTGAAGACACTGCCGAAACCAGAGAGGCGACGGAGGTAGCCCTAATTTTTTGACCGAACTGATTCGTTAGCTCGCTGACAACCTCGTTCACAGTGGATGCACTCGTAGCGACAACGATTATGCCGCTGTAGTGATCCGAATGAACCGTGGCCTGTCCCCCGCTGAGAGTGACGAATACCGAATCATCGGGATTTACAAAAAATCCTTGACCGTATTTCTTGAATATTCCTCTTACCACGAAGGATTTTTCACTTGAGGTGCCCCCAGAACCAAAACCTTGCGCGAAGGAAACGGTGACGATCTGGCTGACTCTGACGTTCAATGCACCTGCAACGTTCGGATAGGCTATGGAGTACCCGATTACTGCTCCCGCAAGATCTGAGCTCATGGGCAATGCTCCCGTCGACAGATCCAATCCGGGCAAAGTAGAATTCAGATCTGCAAAGTCACCG
>JASHPQ010000038.1 GCA_030037995.1 Nitrososphaerales archaeon
AAATTAATTGTTAGATAGCGAGACCTTCTGCAACAGTCCGAGCAGAGATGCCTTCTCTTTTTGATTCAACGACTCGAAGACTCCGGAGATCGCCTCCCTCCTTCGGAGCCTCCACATTTCGAAGCGTTCCTTTCCCTCCTTCGTCAGCTGGACGGTTACGACACGTTCGTCCTTTGAGCTCCGTTCCCGCTTTACCAGATTCTGTCTCTCCAGTCGCTTGACCGAAATGGTCACGGGACTGGCCGTCGTCCCGATGTAGGTGGCAATGTCCTTCACGCGCTGCGGGCCGCTCGAGTCTAGAAATCGCAGAATCCAGTACTGCTCGGGGGTCACTTCGCCGTTTCTAACAGGGTGAGATGCGGCTTTGGAAACCCGCCAGATCTCCCAGATTAGGTCAGCGATTCTCTCAGATACCGAGTCTTCTTTTTCGCGTTCTAAATTATTGCTCAAATCGAAGTGGATGCCTTTTTCGGTTTCATTCACGATTTTTTGCCGCATAAAACTGATCGCGGCTCATTTAAGATCATTATGTAATTATTATCTTATAAATTGATTGGTTGATGAAATAGTTTTATAATAAAACTAGTTTAGCGAACGGCACGTTTCAAAGTCAGCGTTCTTTGCTTCTCCAGCTTTATTCCGACGACACGGAACAGGATGCTTAGATCTCTGCCAAGATCAGCTATTCGATCGAAGTTTCCAAAGATATCCTTCAACCAGGGCTTTTGATCCGGTGTGGCGGTCCCGGAAACAACGTGAGAGTTAAACTCCTCTCTTAGGGCGTCCACTGCTTTCTCTCTTTCTGAGACAAGATCGCAAATCTCTTTGACACTTCCGTTTCCGGTACTCAATCGTTTCGAGCACTCCACAACTTCCACTGTGATCTTCTGAACTTGAGTCGCGGCGTCGATCAAAAGCTCAATGAGATCCTGATCGGTAATCTCTCCTAGATATTGAAACAGAAGCGCAGCTCGCTCTATTGAATCCGAAATCTCGTCAATGTGCCTTGCGATATCAAGTAGGTAGTCGGGATTGATGTTGAGAAACTCTACGCTCATTATCCTTTCCGCGACGGCCTCGAAGATCGAATCGGTCCTTTCTTCGGACTTGCTCAGTTTCCGGATCAGCTTCTCAGTCTCTCTTTGATCAGTCCGTTCCAAAGATTTGCAAACGGATACAAGAATCGTCGACGTGTCAACAATGCTACTCGCCAGATCCCTGATCGAATCGATAAGCGCGGCAGTCTCGCTCAAAAGGCGTTTACTTCCTCTAGGGTGATCAACCCGTTGCCTCCAACTATATTCTTGACGCTGGAGAGTACCGACTCTATTTTCTGATAATCGTCGACAGTCTCGATGATCACTGGGAGATTTACGGACAGGCCGAGTATATCTACTCGGGAAGAACCTCGAGCTCCATACCCTCTAACGCCCTGAAGGACGGTGGCGCCGCTTATGCCGCTCTTCTTGTAAAGATCAATTAAAACATCGGAAACACTCTTTCCAAGATGCGTATCGCTGTTTCTCACCCGCACCGTCAGTTTGAGCATTCTCTTCATGGGGGGATACTCGGATGCCATATCAGATCAGCCCGGCGATCAAGTTGATAACTGCTTGCCCAGCGATAATAGCCAGCAGCGAGAGTCCTACATTCAGAGCGATATTCACTCCTGCCAGACCTAGCTTCGCCAGGTCGAAGAGATTCATCGTTTCGTAGGCAAACGAGGACATGGTCGTAAGGGAACCGCAAAACCCTACTCCTATGAGCAAGACAAAGTTGGAGTTAAATCCCAATTCCCTGACCCCCGTCATTGTCAGGCCTAAAATGAAACTTCCAACTATGTTCACGATAAGGACGGACAGAGGGAGCCCTTCAAGGACTAACGGCTCACTTGTTACAAGATACCTCGCTAAGGCACCCGCTATCCCGCCCAGAGCAACATATAGAATATCCAATCTCATGTTCTACCGCTCGCTCGCATTACTTTATTGGTAGGAGCTATCGGCTCGAGAATATTACGAGCGGTTCACGGCGAGCCCCACCGCCTGCGTTTTCTACCTTTGTGAGCTGCAGAATAATAACTTGCCTATGTCCACCGTTCTTGGTTTCATACCTGAAAACCGTAGAACTTGCTGCCAGTCGGCTTGCTGGCTTCTCCTTCGAGTATTATCTGGATTCCTTCGCAACTTGAACCTACTCTTTTTATCCAACGCGGTATTAGGCCCGGAGGATGAAGTTCACTTCATTCGAAATGACTTGGCAACTTCATCGAGTTTTCCCGCAAGGATGAAATCGTAGCCACTTATTCCACCCAGATCGTGCGTAACCAAGTCGATTCGTACCTGGTTGTAGACGTTGTGCCATTCTGGGTGGTGATCGAGCTTCGTGATCTCAAGAGACGCACGCATCATAAATGCCACGGCGTCGTCGAAACTTTGGAATTCAAGCTCCCGATGAAGCTTTCCTCCTTCGAGTTTCCAAGTCTTCAATTTAGAAAGCTGTTCTTTGATTTCGTCGGCGGAATACCTTCGGTATTCTTTGTCATCGCTCATGGTACTGAAGAGAAGCAGCGATTCTAAAAAAGAATTCGCGATGCATTTCGGGGAAGTTCAGAGTGAGAATGTTTGCGAGGCCCTTCAAAACTTAATATTCGTACTTAATGTCACGAGACTCGTAAATTGCCAATCTTTGAGGTCAAAGCGAAGATCACCGTTTCAGCTAGAAATAAGGAGGAGGCAGAAAGACTCGTGGACAGCAAATTGCTCAGATTGGAGAGCGACGTGGTTCTAAAAACGGAAAGGACGGACACCAAGGAGTTGCCCCAGTGACCGGTCTGCCTCTTACATTTCACGCAGCCATTTTAACGTCTCAGCGAGTTTGTCCTCAGTCTCCTTCAAGGTAGCCTGTAGTTCTGAGATCAGTTCGTCCTTTTCTTGGGTAGCCGGTACTACCAACCTCTGAAGAGTCTTCTCCTGCCACTGGTGCACGAACTCCAGAACGTTATTTGATTCTCTATTCCATTCCCGGATCTTTGCTAGGATTTCCGCAGGCGACAATGTTTCTGACTGAAGAGCCGTGAGGAACGTCTCGAATCCCAGGTCAAGTATGGATTTCTGCAGACCAGGCATGGACAGTGCAAAATTTCGCAACTCTCCGGGTGAGTCTCCGGCGATCTCAGCTTTCGTTTCGATCTCTAGGGAAGCAGGGGGCGATATTCCCGGGGGGCAACAAAGTTGAACCGATGCTTCGACCTGCGGAATCGCTTCTGCGATCGTCGAATCCTCAGCAGCCGCTTGGGTAGTTTCCACGATCGGCGTTATTGTAATCTCAGCCGCTGGCACACTCGCACTCAGGGATTCCTGTGAGACTGACTTGCACGTAGCAGCTAACGGTGGTTTCTCTGAAATTTGAAGATTCCCATTTTCCACGGCGCTTTCTCCAAGTTCCGGGCTGGGCTCGGATGGAGCCTCTGAGTGCTTGCCGTGCTTATGATCGGCACTTTTCTTTCGAGATCTCTTTGCCTCGGCAACTCTCAGTTTTTCCCATAGGCTCTCGTCAACCACTCGGACAGATTTCCTATTTCCCCGCGGGTCTACCAAGTTCACGTAGCGGGGGCCCTTCTTATTTATCGGATAAGTCCCCTTCTTCGGCATTATTTTCCAGCCGCGTTCGACTAGGCTGATACAGACGTTCTCAAAGTCCGCTACGGTCTTCTTGTTCCCCTCGTCCTCTTGCGGTCCAAATGGCTCTCCTGCAGGTGTGGGTGGTTCTAGCATCAATACTGGATCAATACCTCATCCCGGCCATTCCAAGGAAAAAGTCGGGCAGTGTTGATCTTTTTTCTCTGGAAAGTGAAATATCTTAGCTCAAAAATCGATATTGAGATTAGTATAGATGCCGTCCTCATCACTCATATAGATAAATACGTTCAACGAGTTCACGGCTAGCTGCGATTCAACCTTGCGCTACCTGCGTTTCTAGATCCAAGTCAAAATCAATCGCAGTTGAAGCCAAATTTGTTTTCATGTTAATACCCGCATTCTCCGACTTACTCGACATTTTCACAACGCATCCAGAAAAAAATACCATTACGAAATACTCGGCAGGGATCACCATTGTGGTTAAAGTGCGCTTAGGTAGTGAAGAAAATGTTCGGTGAGTTAAGCTTGCGAGCTGTTTTTACGGGCCTTTCAATCATCACGATTTCGTGGTCCAGATTCATGATTTCAGGCGAGAAAGATCACCCAAGATTAAAAATAAAAATGCCCTAAACATTCAGTGCAATGATTCACAACTCATCAACATTTCGAGTTATTTGTACGAATCATAAATCCGAACAGATTCCGGCAGCTTTTTGGTTTATTGTTCTGTACATCCTGGATAGAACAATGCTTGTTTTGGCATAAATAAGCAATGGTACAAAAGTGCCATGAAAATCATGAATCGCAAAAACTCGCCGATTCGACAATTGCCATAGTCGTCATTGTCATCATAATTATCGCGGCGATTGGAATAGGAATTGCCGCACTTGCAAAGTCCAGTACATCGGCCACGATCACACCAACATCCAGCCTGATATCTCTCCCCATAACCAGTAGCAGCTCCAGTGTCGTCACCAGTTCTAGTCCGGTCAACACCACGTCCTCTTCTTCCTCGATAGTCACTAGCACTTCATGCACTCCAACGTCAACAGTAACAGTGACACAATCAAGGAACTCTAGTACGACGGCTAATAGCACCAGTTCCGCATTTTCGACCTCCTTAAGCAATAGTACTTCCGCCCCTTCAAGCTCAACTAGCGCCGGTGTGTCATCGAATTCGACTGTAGCTTCGAGTTCTTCAGCTCCAGCGTTGGTTAATACAACATCATCTAGCTCTACATGCAATCTCATTGTTACAACGACGATAACGTGCAGTCCAACTTCTACCACGAGCAGCATCCCCCTCGTTAATACTTTGAGTACAAGCGCAAATAACTCCTCCACTAGTTCCGCTGGGACATCCTCCACCCCGAGCGCAAACTCTTCCAGGACCTCAACTGCAGTCGTAACCTCCGCGTCCAATTCTACAATGACAAGCTTTTCCAGCGCAATGCCGAGTACAGCCTCTACTTCTTCGTGCATTAGCTCGACGACAGCAATCCCGGTTACAACAACGAACTCTTCTTTGTCAAGCACCATGGTTACAAACAGCTCGACGACGGTGGACACTAACTCCACTTCAACTATCAGCAGCTCGTCCACTACTAGTCCGTAAATTTCAGCGCGTACGGCTATCGTCTAAAGTGATGGGGGGTCGGCAACCCCTCTTTCCCAATTTTTGGTCCTCTTTTTTGATTATACTTTTTTGTATTAATTTTTCATTGCGACTCTGAAAACCCTCATTCCGAGGTCCAGCTCACTTCCAGCAGTTGTCCCAGAAGTGGGAGATCTTTTCAGATCTGCAATTGCCGCTATCACTCTACACCTAGTGACCTCGGCAATGTTGTGAAATCTTAATCGGCCCTCAGATGGCCAGCTTACGAGGTGTTCTAAAGATTCCGGCAGCTGCACCAGAAGAAATGAGCGGTTCCCACCATCTAGGGCGTTTTGAGCCAACACCGCCTGAGCCGTCGTTCCCGAGCCGGCAAAAAAATCCATCACGATACCATGCTGGGTTTGTGCGGCATCTATCAGGTACTGGACCAGCTTGACCGGCTTGGGATTCGGGAAACAATCTGCACCTACGAGCCGGAATAATTCCGCTGCCGCGCTTTTCGCAGTCCCCTTTTCCTCAATTATGGAGGAAACGTAAACAGACCGAGGCTCCTTGGCGAAGACTTTGAGACGCGGAACATTATTTCCGTTCTTGCCCCAATAGATCCTGTCCTCTCGATTCAGTCTGTCAAACTCCGCACTGGGAAATTTCCACTGCCGGACAAACTTCCTCCCACCTGGAGAGGTAACCGCGTAATAATTTTTCCCACCCTCCACGGAAATAGCTTCGGTCGAAGACATGTTTCCGGAAACCCAGTCACCTCGCGGGTCGCCATCGACGTTCTCGACGGGATTTTTGAAGCGAGGTAACTCGTTCACCTTTCTGAAAAGACACTTTTCCTTATTCTTGTATCCCACAAGAATGTACTCATGTTCGATCCTAAATCGTTTCACCAGCTTCAATTTTCCTTCGTTTGAATCCACCTTTTTCCAGATCATGATTTCGACGTTCTCTTCGCCGAAAATCTCATCCATGATCATCCGAAGATTATAAACTTCCCCGTCGTCTATACTTACGAACATGACCCCGTCATCTCTAAGTAAATTCCTAGCAAGGAAAATCCTCGGATACATCATGGAAAGCCATCGAGAGTGATCCCTCTTGGTACTGCCGTAATTTCCAAGGATGTTCCGAAATTCCTTAGTGTATAGACTGGTGCCCTTTGCGTTGTAAGGAGGATCTATGTAGATCAGCTTTACGCGGTTTTGCATTGTCTTCTGAAGAAGCTTGAGAGTCTCGAGATTATCTCCCTCGATGAAAACATTCTTTGTCTTTTCGTAATTAAGAGACTCTTCGGGAACCGCCTCAAGAGTCCCTCTAGGTGGCGAGTCTACTGCATGAATCGCTTTCGTCTTGCCCGCCCAGGAAAAAGCACGACGATCCCGTTGCAGGACCTGAACTCCCATCTCTTCCAGGATCTCCGACATGAGATCGAGGTCGAGCTTGCCATCAACAAAAGCTTCGGGGATGGCTTGCTGCAAAATTTTTCTTCTTTCTTTTTCTGCTGATTTGGCGGGCTCTTCGAGCATGAATCAGTCGGATGCGTAGAATTCGGAGATTATTTATGGAATTAATGCATATTGACTCAATCCGGAAGAGCTTTGAGCGCGATGGGGAAACGTGGCTTTACCTAGCCGCCGGTCTCTTCTCCAAGCGACTCGAATCACCTGTTTTCGGAATTCTTTGGTGATGGAGAATTTGTCTTAATCTTCGACACGCGATTTCAGTCGGACCAGTGTACTATCCCATCGTTGCGAGATATATTCTAGATATTCCCGCGCATCATCGATCGGTTTCTGCTGAAGCGTGAATTGGGTCTCGCGTCCGACGCGGACACTCCGAACGATGCCGGCACCCTCGAGGACGCAGAGATGCTTGCCTGTCGCGTTAGATTCGTTCCCGCAGTTAAATACGAGATCGATTATGCCTCGCCATTTGCCAACCTGGAAGTGATTGCCAGACGCGTCTCCTCGCCGAGCGCCACAAACACAGACACCGGGTATTGAGTGCGTGGGTTCCGCGCTCACGATTGTTCAACGTATTTTGCGATGTTTTTGAGTTCAGCACTCCATCCAGCCTCATTTCTACGAAATGCCTCGTCCCTGCGATTGCTGGGGAGCTTGTCGAAGCCCGATTCTACTATATGCAACAACGTACCTTTTGGTGTTTCCTGCAGGAAAAACTCCGCAATTGTCGGTAGTGCTTCCGCGTCGCCTTCTTGCGCACTGCTGAACGAGAACAATCGCTCTGGCTCCATTTTCTCTACGACGACATCCCATCGAATATGCT
>JASHPQ010000039.1 GCA_030037995.1 Nitrososphaerales archaeon
GGGGGGGCTTCGGGTTCCTTGGTCAAAAGGAGAAAGAGGGATCTCTACGGAAACTGGGTCTGGGAGGACGACGACGAGATTGGGACTCCAAGTGAAAACAAATCGAGCAATGATAGCGCAAAAGAAAATTCCGCTGCTCGTCACTTAGATAGCCGAGAAGGTGAGGAAATAAACCTGGATTGGAAGGACTATATTGCGCTGTCAATCGCATCCATGGAAACTTTTCTACTTCCGATAGTCGTTTTCATTCTGGTCCTTCTCGGGATAGTATTGGGGCTTTCTATCTTCCACTAGCACCGTCGCTGGAAGGCATCGTTTGTGTCGCTTCCAGCTCTCGCTTTTGCTTAAAGTTAATGTCGTAGTGGCATTCGATCCAGTGCCCCGGTTCGATTTCTACCAAGGGGGGGAAGTCTTTGCTGCATTTGCTCGTGGCGTACTCGCACCTCGTCCTAAACCGGCATCCGCTGGGAATGTCTATAGGACTGGGAACGTCTCCTTCGAGAACGCCGAGCTCTTTTCTTTTCTGCGGGTCGGGATTGGGAACGGAGGAAAGCAGCGCATTTGTATACGGATGTTTCGGATTCTCGTAGATCATCTTCATCGAGCCAATCTCTACTATCCTCCCGAGGTACATTACGGCGACGCGATCGCACATGTGCCTGATGACGGAAAGGTTGTGCGAAATGAAGAGATAGGTCAAGTTGTAGTCTTTCTGCAGCTTCCGTAGCAGGTTCAGAATCTGCGCCTGAACCGAAACGTCCAGGGAAGAAGTGGGCTCGTCCAGCAACAGAAAATGCGGATTGACTGCAAGCGCTCTCGCAATTGCGATCCTCTGTCTCTGTCCCCCGCTGAATTCGTGCGGGAATCTCGACAGATGATCCGGATTCAACCCGACGGTCTCTATCAGTTTTTCAGCTGCTCCGTTTGCCTCCTGCTTTGAATGGGCAACGTGGTGGATTTTCATAGGTTCGGTTAACGCCGATCTTATCGTCTGTCGCGGGTCGAGGGACGCATACGGATCCTGGAAGACCATCTGCATCTTCCGTCTATACGGCTTCAAGTGACCTCCCTTGATGCTCGAAATCTCGTCTGCTTCAAAGAAGATCCGACCCTTCGTGACCGGGGTCAAACGCATCAGCACCCTCGCGAGAGTCGTCTTTCCGGAACCGGACTCTCCCACCAGTCCCATCGTCTCCCCCTTTCTTACAGTGAGCGAAACCCCATCAACGGCTTTTACGTTCGCGATGATTTTTCCAAAGAGACCTCCTTTTATTGGAAACCACTTGTACAGGTTATCGATCCTGATCAGGTCTTGGTTATCTTGGTGACTGTTGTTATCGTCAGTCATTTATTTAGAGCAACCTGGACTAGCTTGGTCCATTTAGTACAACCAGCATTCGACAAAATGATTAGGGCGTGCTTCGATTAGAGGCGGTTTCGTCGTCGCGCACTTGTCCATTATATATGGACATCGTGGATGGAACCTGCAGCCCGTAGGCGGAAAGATCAGATTCGGAACGCTTCCCTTGATCGATTCTAGCTCGGCCGAAGATTCATCCGGCTTGGGAACTGCAGCAAACAACCCCTTGGTGTAGGGATGTAAAGGATTTTGAAACATTTCAAAAACGTCTGCGACCTCAACAATGTTTCCCGCGTACATTACTGCGACTCTGTCGCACGTCTCCGCGACCACCCCCAAGTCGTGAGTTATCAGTATAATCGATGAGTCAATCTTGTCGCGAAGATCCTTCAGCAGCTTGAGAATCTGCGCCTGGACCGTGACATCCAGCGCGGTTGTGATTTCGTCAGCCAGCAAGACTTTCGGCCTCCTGACAAGCGCCATAGCAATCATCGCCCTTTGACGCATGCCGCCAGAGAGTTCGAAGGGATACATCTTGTAAACGCGGTTGGGTTCGGGGAGGCGAACGAACTTCAAGTACTCGATAGCCAGCAGCTTAGCAAGCCTTCTTCCTTCCCGCTTGCTCAACTTGCCGCCGGAATTTTTGATAGCTCGGAGCTTCTCTTTCTCTACCTGTAGTTTCTTTTCTTCAAACCCCTCGCCCGGATTAAGGAAGTCCGAGTCGATCTGAGCCAGCCGCGAATCAATTAGTTCATCTTGGAACACCTTCAAATTCCCGGCGAATACTTCTGTTATCTGGTTTCCGATAGTTATTACCGGATTGAGGTAGGTCATTGGATCCTGGAAGACCATCGCGATATCTGTCAGGCGCGCGATTCTGATTTGCTTCTTCGTCTGTTTCAGGAGATCCTTTCCATTGAGTTTGACCTCGCCGGCAAGAATCTGAGCGTTTTCCGGTAATAAGCCTGCTATTGCCAGGGCAGTCACTGATTTGCCGCAGCCAGACTCCCCGACCAGACCCACCACTTCACCTCGGTAAACTTTCAGGTCAACGCCGTCCAGCGCCTTCACTACTCCGGCATACGTGTTGAATATGACTTGAAGATCCTTCACTTCGAGTGAGGGCTCCCCGGTGGTTAATTGACTCTGCGATTCCAGCATACTAGATCTCTGAGACCCCTCTATGGAAAGAAGCGAAAACAGGATTTCTAATTCCTTTAGGAAGCAATATTTCTTCCTTGGATCAAAGTACGATCGTCCTTTGCAATCGAACTAACGCCTTAGTCTGGGATCCAGAATATCTCGAATCCCATCTCCCAGCAAGTTAAAGCCGAAGGCGACGATCACAATCGTCAAACCAGGGAATATGATCAACCAGGGAGCGATGGAGACATATGCGATTCCATCGCTGACCAGTTTCCCGAGCTCCGGAATTAGAGGATTAGGAGAGAATCCGAGAAACATCAAGGACGAAAAAGTCAGGATAACCCCTCCTATGTCGAGTGTGAGCTGTACTAGAACGGGATAAATGGAATTGGGCAGGATGTGGAGAAACAGCACCCTAAAGCGGCTGGCTCCCGTAGCACGAAGGGCTTCGGCGTATGGCTTCTCCTTTTCCGCGAGAATCTGAGATCTGACTAGCCTCACGTATAGAGGCCACCAGACGATCAAAACAGCAAGCGTCAAATTCGTAAGGCTACGCCCTAAAACCGTGAGCAAGACAATAGCCAGCACGAGCGAAGGGAACGCGAAGAAAATGTCGGTGATCCGCAAAATAGCTTCGTCCAAGATTCCACCTGCGTAAGCAGCAACAGACCCCAGTACGATTCCGATTACAAAAGCAGAGAGGACAATAGAGAATGAAATTTCCAGATCAATTGGGAGGCCCAAAATTATCATAGTTAATACATCGCGACCATAGAGATCTGTTCCGAGGAGATGAATTTGGGTTCCGGGGCAGGGCGCGAGATTCACGAGATTCCAATTAATCGCAGGGTTATTCCAGCACAGCTTTGCTGCGAGGTCCGTAAACTTCCAAGCCTTCGGGTCAACGATATGCCCTGAAAGCATGGCCAGCAAGACCGAACTAATAGCTATAGCAGAACCAACTAGGACCAGAGGATTTTTCCGTGCGAGGTGGAGGGCAAATCTAACTTCGTTTGCTCTCCCGGAGCGCTGAGCTTTTTTCAGGCTATCCCGAAAAGCTTCGTCATCTTCCCTCGTTTTCTGATTCTCTTCTTTTTCCATCACGTTAGACTCTCTTTACTACTACAAACCTCAATATCTAATCCGTGGATCTATGAATGCATAAAGAACATCGACAATCAGATTTGATAAAACGATTATCAAGGCAGTTACCAAAGTGTATAGTTCTAAGAAATTAATATCAACGTACAACGAAGCCGATAACGCTGCTTGGCCAATACCGGGCCAGGAAAAGACGTATTCTATCACCACGACACCTCCGAGAAGGGCAGCGAGTATAAGCCCGCTTATAGTAATTGCCGGCAGGAGTGCGTTCTTTAGGGCATGTCTGTAGATGACCGTTCTCTCTACCAGTCCCTTCGACCTAGCGAGAAGGATGTAATCTTGTCGAAGGCAATCCATCATGCTCGACCTGACGATTCTGGTCAAGGCACCAAGTGTCGAAAAACTCAAAGTAATCGCCGGGAGAGCTAGTGCGACTAGGGCGTCCCAAAGATACCCCGGATTCCCTGAAATTATTGCGTCAAATACGGGGGCCCCGGTGATGGTCTTCACGGAACCAACATTGGTGATGCACAATCCGCACGTCGTACTCACGAGCCCGTTTGAAGGGAGTGCTCCCGAGTTGTTAACTCGGATGTAAAGCACGAAAACGATTTGCAAGATGAATGCCAGCCAAAACACCGGCATTGAATATCCTGTTAGTGCAACTATACGGGAAATGTGGTCTGGAAGCTTGTTATTCTTCGTTGCCGAGATTATCCCTAATGGTAAGGCGATAACAACCGTCAGTATTGCCCCCGCAATTGCCAATTCCGCGGTCGCGGGAAATCTTGCAGAAAATAGTCCGAGAGTAGTCTGTCCGGCCCCGATGTCTGGTAAGAGACTGTACCCCCAATTTCCTCGAAGGACATTTTCAGCCCACGAGAAATACTGCTGGTACAAAGGTACGATGCATCCCGGAGCCTGCTGCCCGAAAGCCGTCCAAGACGGGCACGATCTTGTCGCGACTCCCAAGCTAACAGCCAGACCAAGTTTCGTTGGGTCATTCATTTTGGGAGTAATGTACGGCGCCAAGGCAAACGTAGCCGGAAGGGTTCCTCTTGTAAGATAGAACACAATAATGCTAACAGCGATTAGAACAAATATCATTAGAATGAGTCTGCGAAGGATGTATTCGTAGAGCTTCATCCTCTCATTCAGGAATATCTCGCTGAATAAAAGTTTGTGCCGATCCACTCGCAATCCATGACCAGGGAGGAGCAGCAAACGCATCTTTGGTCGGCAACGCGAATCCACAAATGCTGGAAGTCACGAGGAAAGGGCCCGATCAGCAATGAGTCCTCAGGCATATTACTCCTTGATTCACAATTTCGTCCGATATTGCAAGCAACATTTTGGTATTCAGTAGGGTTCAGCATGACAATTCTTTTTTTGCATGACAATGAAATTACCAGATAGCAGGCTTCCGATGACTGATATTCCATTTTCCGATGCTTTTGGGCAACTCTATCTGCCCCCGTACGCGCAATGGGGAATACTCATCGGAATAATCGGAATTTCACTTTTGATGAGCTATTTCGTTTGGAGGAGCTTGTCGCACCGATACCACTGGAGTGAGGATTCACCTGCCCCCTTCAAGAAAGATTCGAAGATTTCAATTCTGAACGGCGAGAGTTACGGCCTAGTTCGAACTACGATTCTAACCGTTCTCCTAAAGGGTTCACTTTTCGTAATTGGTGTGTTCATCATCGGAGCACTGGTTCCAAGGACGATTCTCAGTTTTTGCCCTTCACTTTCACCTCCCGTCGCTGTCTATCAGTTTGCTCCATGGCAACACATCGAAGCTTACACCGACTACCGGGACATCTATCTGTCATGTCTTGTTCCTCCATTTTTGAAGGGTGCTAATCTCTATCATCTGAATGGTGTTCCGTACAATTATCCACCGCTTTTCATGTATCTGATCGCTGGATTCGCTTACCTTGCGAACCTAGTCTGGCTGCCGGCCTTTCCTTTAGTCTTATTTGATTTGCTGACTGTGATCCCGGTCTACCTGATCGCGAGAGACTTTCTCTTCAAGGGAAATGCGAGACTCGCATTTTTTGTCTCGCTGTTTTGGGCCGCTAATCCGGTCAATCTGTTTTACAACGACTTGATGTGGCTCAATGCGGCACCGACCACTTTCTTTCTCGTACTTGCAATCTATCTGTTTCTCAAGCAACAGTGGTTCGCTTCCTCGTTAGTTCTTGCAATTTCGACGGGATTCAAACAGATTACGGTTCTGGCATGTCCGGTTCTTTTGGTAATCCTATACAGGAGTCAAGGCTTTTCAAAAAAGCTCGTCCTTTATGCAGCTACCTACTTTCTTTCCTTGGTCCTAATCTCCACGCCCTACATTTTCACAGAGACGCAGTACTATTTCTGGTCACTAGACTTTCCGATATTAGGAATTCCGCCCAGTGCCCCAAGCAGTAAACCCGTCTTTAGTACCGCTTTCTCAGCCCCCGTTCGAATAACCACATTTCTCGGATACGTTTCAAGCGGCACAGCCAAGATCGTCTCGGAGAGTTACCTCTACCTAGACTACTTTATGGTCGCTGGAATCGCTATGCTACTAATTTACATGGCGTTCGCTCCGATCCAGCGCTTTTCCGAATCCCAAGAAAACAAAAATGTCGTTCCGAATTCTAACGTGCCAAGTTCCTATAGTGGATCTGAGCTGAGCGAGAAGTCATTTTCTCCGACTCAAATCCTTGGGTTTTGCCTGGCGGCGTTCCTGATCTTCCTAGCCGTGTATGGAGGTGGCGTTTACAAGTATTACTTTGCAACGATTACGCCACTCGCACTACCCTTCTTCACAAAGAAATCTGGAGTAGTGTTGTTTGAAGCAATCTCAGTTTTGCTATTTTTGGCGCCGAGAGAAATCACCCCTTGGTTTGCCGTCCTTTTATTGGCCTTCATTCCTGGAATGATGACGAACGTCTCTCTACGAAGTGACACGGCAGTAGTTACAAATAGCGAAATCCCACCCCCAAGGAGGAACTGATGAAGATCCCTTTAGTCGAACAGGGTAATTTGAATCAAGTCCAGTATGCTCTAAACTATTCGGGAGGTTGGGAATAGGGGCCCAACCTGGATGCAATGAGATCAGAAATATAATTCGGTTTGGGAACGTCTTCGAGTCTCTCTGCGACACCTCCTCCCATCATTCTTACACCTCCTCTTCCTCGCTTCAAAATTATGTAAACTGAACCGCAGTCGAACCTCTTGGCTAAAATGCCTTGAGCGACCGAGATGTCGTAAATGTCATCGTAACCGAAGGAATTTGGTCTGCCAAACAGTCTGCTCACTACTATATTCTCCTCTCCAATTTTAAAAGTGGAGTGCCGCTTGTACAGCATGAAGAGACCTAGAGCGCCAAGCGACAAGGAGAGGAAGATGAAGTAGTGAAACAGATTAGAGGCAATGTTCAGAAATAACGAAAAAACAGCAATCGCGATTATCCCTTTGATGAAGGTCTTGGTGACGGCAGGCCTGAGTATCAGTTGCCTACCCGGCTGCCCCTCTCCGTCAGTAGAGCCAGCAGGCGACGTCAACGTCTCCTACCTTTCGCAGAGCGGGATCATCGGTTTTGCACTTGTCCATTACAAACGGGCAGCGTGTGTGGAACCTGCATCCCGTGGGGAGGTTGATCAGACTGGGCACTTCTCCCTGCGGGGGTTCGATTCTTTTGGTCGCAAGCGTCGGCACGGATTTTAGAAGGGCTTGTGTGTAGGGGTGCTTTGGGTCCTTCAATACTTGACCAGTAGGGCCTATTTCCACCAGTCGACCCGCGTACATCGTAGCTACTCGATCTGACACATATCTTGCTACCGCGATATTGTGTGTAATTACCATGTAAGAAAAGTTGAATTTATCCCTCAGGGCAACGAGCAGGTTGAGAACCTGGGACTGAACTGAAGCATCCAAAGCCGAAGTTGGCTCGTCGAGCACAATCAGATCAGGGCTCGAAATGATCGCCCGGGCTACAGCTATGCGTTGTCGCTGTCCCCCCGAAAGATCCTTCGGCCGTCTTCTGGCGAAATTCTTGTCAAGGCCAACCTCTGTCATTACGGTTTCAAATTGCACATCTTTGACGTCCTTCGAGAAGCCCATCTTCATCAGAGGTTCAGTTACAATTGCTTTTACACTCTGTCTCGGGTCAAGACTCTCGTACGGGTTCTGGAAGACCATTTGCATGTGTTTGCGAACTACATTATGGTTCTTCGGTTCGACTTGCTCCCCCTTGAAATAGATCTCTCCCCCCGTGGGAGTCTCGAGGGTCACCATCAGCCTCCCGAGTGTCGTCTTTCCTGAACCACTCTCTCCTACTAGCCCCAAGACCTCTCCCTTGGCAATCTGCACGTCCACATCATCGACTGCTTTGACAAGTGGTGGTTGTTGGCGAAAGATCCTGTCCAGGAGGCCTGACTTGGCCGCCCTAAAGTATTTCCTTAGCCCCTTGGTCTCGAGGATCGCGTCAACCATAGAGAAAACATCTCACTTCGGTTCCATCTTTCGTGATCGTATAGGGACTTTGGCTGGCGCAGATAGGCATCACATACGGGCATCTGGGGTGAAATCGACAGCCACTCGGCGGAGCTAGCATATCAGGCGCTGAGCCAGCTATAGCGTTAAGCTTTCCCTCGCTCTTCGTGATGGTAGGTATGCTTGCGATGAGGGCCTTGGAGTACGGATGAAGTGCATTCTTTACTAGAGTCTCCGTCCCCGAGCTTTCACACACCTCCCCGGCATACATTACGACCATTCTCTCGGAGATGCTGTGAGCCACGTTGATGTCATGAGTGATGAATATTATCGACATTTGAAGTTCGTGCTGAAGCTCCCGCATCAGCTCCAAAACTTGAGCCTGAATGGTTACATCCAGAGCCGAAGTGGGTTCGTCGGCAATCAGTAGCTTTGGCTTCATCAAGAGGCCCATGGCAATCACAACTCGCTGGATCTGTCCCCCCGACAGCTGATGCGGGTACCTGGTGATTATCGTTTCAGCGTCGGGCATTCTGACGTCGTTTAATTTTTGCACCGCTTCAGCGTATGCCTGTTCTTCGTTGAATCGCTTTCCTTCGAATTTGTATCTCGAACGTATCGCTTCGAGCATCTGTACGTCGACCCTCTTCACCGGATTCAACGTGTTCAACGGATCCTGGAAGATCATGAAAGCAGTGGAACCTCTCAATTGAGCAACTTGTCGTGTGGAAAGCTTCGTTATGTCCTTTCCATCTAGTAATACACTTCCGGTTTCATAATTTGCATTGGGTGCCAAAAGATGGACTATGGATAGGCCAAGAGTCGACTTTCCGCTGCCACTCTCCCCAACAATGGCAACGCTTTCTCCCCTTCTGAGTTTGAAGTCGATCGAATTTAGCGCTGCCAATGTACCGTAAACAGTCCGATAGCTGATGGTCAGCCCTCGGATATCTACTATATCTCGTTCATCGGAACTTTGCAATTAGTAGTTGATCCGTCCGCTGATGAGGTCTTGCAACCTATCTCCAACTAGGGTAAATACGATAACGATAATAGCTATAACTATACCAGGAATAATAGCGTACCACCAGTACTCGGGGAAAAAGGTCAAACCGAGAGAAGATTCCGCACCCCATTCTGGATAAGTTATGGTCACTCCGACGCCCAGAAACGCTAGAGAAGACAAGAATAGAATGACCGTACCAAAATCCAGCGTCATATACGCAATGATCGGATCGATGGAATTGGGGATAATGTGCCGAATCAGAATCCGCAGTGACCCGGAGCCACTGAGTTTCGAAGATTCTACATATCCTCTATCTCTGATCGAAAGAGCTTGTGCTCTAAAGAACCGAGTATAGACCGGCCACCAGACCACCATGAGAGCCAAGAGTATAGCCCCGAACCCGCCCACCACGCTGGATCCCAGTAATACTCCAACTGTTATTGCAAGAATTAGGGCAGGGAGTGAAAGAAAGGCATCCGTTAATCTCATAATCACTTCGTCGGTCCATCCTCCAAAATAACCGGCGGCGGTTCCTAGAAACATTCCTATTATTACGGCACTGCCAACCACAATTATCGGAGCTTCGACATCGTGTGGGGCGGCATAAAGAAGCCGTGATAATTCGCTTTGGCCGTTTTGGTTCGTGCCAAATAGAAAATAAGGAAAATCCTTCAGGGAAGGCCCTTCCAACTTCAGGTTAAATGTGAGAGTGAACGGATCGGAAGGGAGAAGTAACCAGCCGTAAGCAGGATGATTGAGGAGAGAGGCTAGCTCTTGCATGAGCGCCTCCAAAGCTCCCCAGATGAGGAACAGAGCAATGATCACGATACCCCCGAACGCAGGCTTATCCCTCATAAAAAAGTTCAGATAGAAGCGAAGGCCTTCCTTCGGAGCAGATTTGACTTTTGGCGCAGCACCCACTGGAGCCAGTTCGGTTGAGACTTGCCCGGTAGCCTGGATTGGTCTCCTCAGTACGTGATCTACGAATGATTGGAACCACATATCGCTAAGTCAACCTCACTCTAGGATCCGCCACTGCGTACAATAGATCCGCTACGAGATTGGCGAGTATCACTGCAATACCAACAATGAGCGTCACAGCAAGTATCGCATTATAATCGAAATTGTATATTGCTTGAACCGTAAAATAGCCCATTCCATAGTACGAAAACACGTCTTCGATGATCACGGCTCCTCCCACTGCGAATGCGAACGTCAAGGCCACGAGCGTGATGATAGGAATTAGAGCATTTCTAAACGCCGTTCCCCACACCACCTTGTTTTTACTCAGGCCCTTCATATAGGCGAGTTTAACGTAATCTCGGTCGAGCGCGTCGATCATACTGGCGCGAGTGAGCCTAGTTGTTATACCAAAACCTGCGACCGCAATTGCCAGAGCAGGGAGAACCAAATGTTGGCAAACGCTATAGAAATACGTGAAGTCTCCATCTAATAGGGAATCGATCAAAGGAGCTCCGGTTATTACGTGCGGGGTCGACAGGAAGGGATTCGCTATCTCAGTTGCAGGAAGAAGATTCAGCCAATAAGCGAAAATTAATTGCGCAACGAATCCCACGAGAAAGATGGGCGAGGACCACGTTGTTAGATAGACGACCTTTACTGCGTAATCTTGGACCTTGTTCCTGTTCGCGGCTGCAATCGCACCGGTGTAGATTCCAATCAGAACGCCGATGATACTCCCGGTGATTACAAGCTCAAGAGTAATGGGGAGAAATCTGGACAAAACTGTCAGCTCCGGCAGGGGTTTGTAAAGCGTATCGATCCCAAGATTTCCATGAAAGACGTTATTGATGTATGTAAGAAACTGCACGTATAGAGGATTCGCGAGGCCCTGTGTCTTTATGATGTTATCAATTGCAGAATTTGAGCAGTGGGGATTTCCGCAGATGATTTTTGCCAGACCTACCGGCGTGCGGACGATAGTATGAAGCAGTATGAAAAGTAGTAGGAGCAGCAAAATTAGGGTAATGACGGCGTTAATGGATCTTCGAAGAATGTAAAGCGCGACGTTGGATACCATGCCGCGAACCTAAGTCTTTGAAATAATGGTAGATCCCTATCTAATGAATATTACTCAAATTCAATCCGACGATTTTGACGTGGATTATCATTTCAAGACATAGCGCGCGCGCTGAGGGTTGCCTAAAAAAAGAAAGGAGATCCTAGACCGCAAGGCCTAGGAGGAATAGGACATCATGTCGTAGTATATGGCGAACTCGAAAGGCGAGTACACTATACCTTGTACGTACGGCTGGTGGAAGAAGACAGATGCTGCGTTCGGCATCTGAATGATTGTTGCCAGTTGAGTGAATATGTTATAGGCCTGTACGGTTTGTTGCAGTTGTAGCGTTGAGTTTGTCTCAAATGGAATCTCCGCCATCAGAGTGTTGAGTGTAGCATTATTCACCCAGTTCGCTTGATGAGTAACCGTTGTAGCTTGGTCGTAGAATTGCTGATAGATCGGGTCTGGGAAGTCAGCGCACCAACCTACTCCTGTGATCGTGGGGGTGGTCGAAGCCTGAGCCGTATCCGCTTCGTACGTGGATTCAGTAATCGCCGTTGGAGTTATTGTGAC
>JASHPQ010000040.1 GCA_030037995.1 Nitrososphaerales archaeon
AGCAGGGGCTGATCATTTTTTAGGGCGTGCATCAGATCTATGGAGTCTATGATTTCCGGCGAGTTGCCGCGAGGACAGTATGAAAGCAGCGAGCCGAAGGAAATCTGAGTTAGCCTCAAGGTGGGGAACTGAGACATCTAATGTCAAGCAGGGACTCGAAGCATGCGTCCGGAGGAGGGAAGCGCCTCCAGTACGTCCTGCGGATCCGAAAGCTCGATTGCCCCATAATCCTGCATCTTTCTCGGCCATTTCAAGGAAGCGTTCTCGAAAATATCCTTCCAAATGAAAAGCGGGCGTCCCAGTCGAAGAGCTTCCCATCCCTGATGGAGGGAACCACTGGATTCGCCCGCTTCAATAATTATGGAGGCGTCACCAATGAGGGCCATCGTTCTGTTCCGGATGACGAAGCTCTTTGGCTGGGTGTGGTACCCTACAGGGAACTGTGAAACGACCCAGTGATTCCGCGCTATCTCGCTCTGAAGTTCTGCGTTTTTTGCCGGATAGGATTTGTCTAGCGGGGTTCCAATGACTGCTACCGTTCTCCCTCCTTTCTGCTGGATTGCAGACAAATGTGCCGCGGTGTCGATCCCTTCCGCAAGACCGCTCACTATGACCACGCTACGGTGAGCAAGAAATGCGGCAAGATCGGAGGCAACGTTCAGGCCCCTCCGCGTTGCCTTCCGTGAACCAATTATTGCAGCTCTAGGGCCGGGCAGTGGCAAACCACTTTTCGTGGCCACGTAAAGTAATTCGGGAGAGAACTTTTCCTCGACGTCGTTGAGAGGTCTTCCGAGTAATTTAATCGGTGTGGCGGTCAGTTGTTCCCTCTGAGACGACATCAGCATTTAGAACCTCGACATTTACTCGCTCATTAAAAAGAATATCAGGGTTTGGCAAGCTCTCTTTTGAACAGTGTTCGCGAAGAGCACTGGCCAATTGGGACATACGCGCAAGCCAGGATCCTTTGCACTGAGCATGTGTGTTCTGGTCACTATTCTGAAGGTGGACAGCATTCACTCTCGTAGGAATCGACCGTCTGTTTCCAACAAGGGTGACTGCTTGCACGACAATATTAATATCGTAGAACCAAGTGGCGAAGACAGCACTATTTCACTATGAATACGATAGTTTCTTTGAACGCAAGTCGCAAACTAACCTCCGGCGCTTATCTAAGCGTCATGAAACGGCCCAAATCGTGCCCGTTGCGGCAATCCGGGCGCTATTTTAGGAATCCTCATTTTACAGTCCAAGTCGATTCTCTGGGTCGTTTGAACTTATATCTGCGCCCAGGCGGTTTGAGATTCTAAACTTCCGTCGCCCTAATACTCGGGATCATAGTAGTCTTCTCCTCGACGGAAGGGTAGAAATTAGGGCGGTTTCTCAGGCGTGCTAATGCGGTAATCCTATTTGTTCCCCTATTCGAATAAAACGTGGAGATCGTCTTATCAAATCATAGATCTTACTATTGAAAGTGAGTGCAAGCCAAGATTCTCTCTGTTTTGCCGCTTCTTCCAAGAGCTTCAACGCCGTGTCAAATTCGCCTAGACCCACATAAATTATCGCCCGGTTAGTTAGGGGAGAGAAAGCTTTGTCCCCTTGCCTTTCTATTTTTTCCAACACTTCATGAGCCTCCTTGGTCCTTCCTGATACGGCGTATGCGTTGCCGAGGCCTCCCAAGACATTGGTTGTCTCAGACACCCGAACCCCTTCGATCATTTTCGAGATAGCCTCTTGACACATTGACTTTGCAAGGTAGGACCAGCCCATCACTAAATGAGCCATTTCATTTTGTTGTTGAAGCTTTACAGCTTCATCGAGTTTCGCGATTGCTTCATCGTACCTTCCTGCGAAATATAGCAGAGAACCGACGTTTAGTTTGACCACATCTGACAAGGGATCCAGTTCTTCAGCCTTCTCAAGCTCCACGACTCCTTCTGCTGCTCTTCCCATCATTCCCAGATAAAAGCCGTACCAAATATGAGCGTTCGAATTGCTGGGATTGAGCTGAATAGCGCGAGCCAGTTCTTTTCTTGCCTTCTCCCACTCCCAGTCATACTGCAAAGCGACCAAACCCAATGAAACGTGTGCCTCAGAACTTGCATCGTGGAGCTGAACGGCTTTCTGAGCATATTTTCTTGCAAGTGTGAACCCTTCATCGTTGGAAATATATTGTCCAGCCATGTAAGAATAACATACTGAAAGAGCTGCGTAGGCTTCAGCAAATGTCGGATCAAGACTAATAGATCTCTTCAGAATTTCAATTCCTTCTAGTTGTTCGTCCTTCGCTCCTCTATTGATAAGATGCATTCCGAGGAGATAAGCGGAATGGGCTTCGGAATTTCTGGTCGCACCTTTAGCAATCTGTTCTTTGTCCTTCTCCAGCAAGTGCAACTTCGTCATCCCAGCTACTGCTTCGGCAATGTCGCTTTGAATTTCGAAAATATCATCGAGCTTGCGATCGTACTTTTCCGACCAGACATGTGAATCGCTGACCGCATTAATCATTTGAACTGTGACGCGAATTTTGTCTCCGGCTTTTCTAACGCTGCCCTCAAGTATGAAGCCAACTGCTAATTCGTTCGCAATATCCCTAAGACTTTTTGCGGTTTTCTTATATTTCATTATCGAAGTGCGTGATATGACTTCGATTCCTCTGATTTTGGAGATGGTCGAGATAATTTCTTCAGTTGTGCCGTCCGAAAAATATTCGTCTTCCTCGTTAGGACTCATATTGACAAACGGAAGAACAGCTATTCGATGACTGGATTGGGTGCTTTCTGATTCGCTAGAGGGAGTTGCTCGGATTTCAGTTTCCCAAGGAAGCACAATCATATAGACCGGTATTGTCATTTTCACGTTCTTCAACTCCCTCTGTTCGATTTTCTTGAACTCGTAAGATAGTTTGTTGCTGACTTGGTCGAAGACCTGCTCGCTGATGCAAATTCCTCCGGGCGCTGACAATGGTTCGATTCTTGATGCAATGTTCACAGTATCGCCAAAGACATCTCCCTTCGACTCGATTACGTCTCCTAAGTGGACTCCGATTCGTAATTTGATTTTCCAGTCGTTTTCGCAGGTCAAATTATATTCGTGGAGTTGCCTTTGGATTTCTATACCGCACTTCGTCGCGTCCAGTGCGTTGTTAAATTGCACTAGAAACGAATCCCCGATTGACTTTATTTCTCTCCCATTGAATTTTGGAAAGAACGGTCTAAGCATTAGATTGTGTCTTTTCAGCAGTTCGAAAGCATGTTCTTCATCTGCCTGAGTCATCATCGTGTAACCGACGATGTCCGTGAACATTATTGCAGCCAATCTGCGTTCGGTGTCCGCAGTCTCAGGGGACTCTCTTGTCATTGGATTCTCTTGCAGACGAAGGACGTTGGACCCGCGCCAATTTAGCAGTATCTTTTTTGTCCTAAACTTCCGCGCAGGGGACGACCTGCTGCGCATGCTTATGCACTCCTCCATACGCGTTTTTTAGGGGCGGTGTGTCTAAACTCGTTGCCTATAAGCGCCTTGGCTTTCGGGAAACCTACATGACCCCTAAGATTAACATGCCCGCGCATGTAAAAGTGACTTCGGAAAGATTCACTTTGGGTATCTTGGGCAGAAGGCCGCTCTCGATCATAGATTAAGTCCTAACTCAAATGGTCGGCCCATTGGGACTCTTCTTTGGACCGAAGATGTTGACCGTGACTATGCTTGCTTTACGGCAAAAGGCATTCCATCACTAGTATCATAGAAAGTCAGCAAAGATTACAAGTTTTGAAATTCTGAAAGCCAAAAATTCCCCTGAGAAAGAAGAAATGCCCCAGTTAATCCCGCCGCCACCAAACACAAGAAATCGGCGTAATTTTTCTTTTGGATAGTCCAACCTATGTGTGGAAGGTGAGGTTCCAATAGCACGTGTCGCAGTACTTTCAGTTTCTCCAAAAGAGCTTGGCAATTAATCGGACGATCCTGCGATTGCGTCTGTCCTGAGTTTTATTCGAAAACCGTGATTTTTCCGCTCCGAGGGATATGGAATACGTCTAATCACTTTTGTTGTATAAATATAGTCCCTTCATAGCTACGATAACTAAGGGTCATTGTTCCCTAAATCTGAATGAATTATTGCCCTAACACCTTGTTGCGTACCTTGAAACAGGTATAGAAGATTCATAACGCTATTATACAATTATTCAGAGCTTCCGTCAGGGTAGTGGGAGTGTTGCGTGAGCTGAGAGTTTATCAAAAAGCAAAGACTAATCCTATCACACTGATCTTTCTCGCGATCATAGCGCTCCTCTGTCTCTCGCCATTGGTAGCATTTGGGTCGGCGAATAGTGTCACGGTACAGACTAACAAACCAGCATACCCTGTGGGAACGGAAACAATCGTAGTTTCTGGGAAAGTGACACCCGCACCCGGAGCAAATATCACCTCCTATGTGGCGGTTTCAATAATAGCCCCTTCTCAAGCTTTCGCGGACGCAAATGAATTCCCCGTGAACGGTTCCACGGGTTATTATAGCGGTAATTTCACGACCGGAGGTCCGACCTACACCAGCCAGGGAACGTATACGATTAAAGTGAACTACGAAGGCGAGGTTACTAATACGACATTCGCGTATGGAAATGTGACCACGACTCAGAGTACCAGTAGCAGGAGTACTGTTGTACCGACCACATCTCAACCCACAACTTCGACAATAACCACTTCCAGTTCCTCAACGACGACCACCCGGACTCCAATTTCCACAACCACGACTTCGGCACCGTCGCCAACTACTACTTCCAGTTCCACCTTGGTACCCCCGACAACCACCACAACATCCACGAAGGGAAATGACACAACTGCAATAGCATTGGCCATCGTTGTAGTAGTAGTGTTGGTGATTGCTGCGGTCTTCGTCGTTCTAATGAGACGCAAGAAGTAAATGGCTCATATTTTATAATCTAATACAGACCGGGTTTTTCGGAATCAATTTTCGGTTCAGGAACGGGCATGGAAACGAATGCCCGGTCTTTGCCGGAATAAGTCGCTAGTTTTTTCGAAACGACCTTCGAAGAGTTACACACTAGCGAAAAAGTTTCGCTCATCGGAACAGATTGGTCTTTGCGAGATCTACTATCTCGTCTCCCTTTCCGTTCATTACGGCACGCAGCATGTAGAGGGTGAAGCCCTTGACGACCTCGTAATTTATGTTAGGAGGGATCAACAGTTCCTGCCTGTTGACCACGCAATCTACCAGCGCCGGCCCATCCAGCGAGAGCGCCTTGGTCAGGGAGGCCGTTACGTCCTCGGGTTTCTCGACGCGAAAGCCAGGGATTCCCACCGCCTCCGCCACTTTGGAAAAATCCGGATTTTTGAGATCGGTGCCGTAGTCCACTATTCCGGCGGCCTTCATTTCCAGCTCGACGAAATCCAGCGACCCGTTGTTGAAGATCACGACCTTTACCGGCAGGTTGAGCTGCACCAGCGAAAGGAAATCTCCCATGAGCATGGAGAACCCGCCATCCCCCGACATGGAAATCACCTGTCTGTCGGGGTGTGCCTCCTGGGCTCCGATCGCTTGGGGGAGAGCGTTGGCCATCGAGCCGTGGGAGAAGGATCCTACTAATCTCCGCTTTCCGTTCATGCGCAGATAGCGCGCGGCCCAGATCGTGGGAGTGCCCACGTCGAAGGTGAAAATTGCATCCTGCGCAGCGACCTCGTTCAAGACCCTTGTCAGGTACTGCGGATGGATGGGAGTCTTCCCTGGCTCTCCCCTCGCAAGATCGTCCAGATCCTTCCTTGTCTTCTGGTAGTGACCTAGAGAAGCTTGGAGATGTCTGGAGTCGGACTTTGATTTCAAAAGTGGCTTTAGGGCAGAGAGCGTTTCCATGACGCCTCCCGTAATTCCGATGTCCACCTTTGTCCTCTTTCCAATTTGCTCTCCGCGAATGTCGACCTGGGCAATTGTGGCCTGATCAGGATAGAATTGCTGATAGGGAAAATCGGTCCCGAGCATCAAGAGCATGTCGGAGTCCATCATCGAGTAATATCCTGAAGAAAATCCGAGAAGTCCGGTCATGCCCACGTCAAAGGGATTGTCGTACTCCACGAACTCCTTCCCGCGGAAGGCGTGGACGATCGGCGCCTGGAGCAAATTGGCTACGTCCATCAATTGGGAGTGCGCGTCGGCACAGCCGGCACCTGCGAGGATCGTCACCTTGTTGCAGGAGTTCAATGCGTTTGCGAGCCTTGAAATGTCTGCGGAAGCTGGCGAGACATTAGGCGTGTCTGGAGAGAAAACTGGGACCGGTCGCTTCGAAGTGGCCTCCTCCAGAGCAATATCCCCGGGCAGGACGAGCACGCCGACTCCTTTGGTGGAGACTGCTGTCCGGATCGCTATCTCGAGCACGCGTGGTATCTGATCGGGATGCGACACGAGCTCGCAGTAGCTGCTACACTCCCGGAACAACAGCTCTGGATGAGTTTCCTGAAAGTAGTTGCTTCCTATTTCACGCACAGGGATCTGCGCGGCGATCGCAATTACCGGAACCCGGGTGCGATGGCAGTCGTACAGCCCATTGATCAGGTGGAGGTTTCCGGGCCCGCAGCTCCCAGCGCACGCAGTCAATTTTCCTGTAAGCTGCGACTCTGCCCCGGCAGCAAAAGCCGCGGCTTCTTCGTGTCGGACGTGAATCCAAGAAATATCCTTTGAGCGAGCTCTGATGGAATCAGTGATTCCGTTGAGCGAATCCCCACTCACCCCGTACACTCTTGTGACTCCTGCAGAGATTAGAGTCTCCACGACTACATCTGCCACCCTTCTAGCCATACTTCATGAGAGCGGAAACCGAGCAAATAATGCTTTTACCCAAACCAGACATCAGCGGGGAGAACTGAAAGAACGGACAGAGCGGGAATCGTTAGGGCGCCATTGGTCGAGGGAAAAAACTGCCCTAGTAAAGTTTCTTGGTATCTAGGACATTCAGGAGGGGCTTTCCTGCGGAATACCGTTTCAGGTTCTCGCAGAAAAGCTCTACGAGTCTCTTGTTCTCGTTTACGCCGTTGCTCGCAGAGTGCGGGCTGATGATGACCCGAGGCATCGTCCAGAGTGGACTTTCAGGTGGAAGCGGTTCGTGAGCAAACACATCGAGCGAAGCTCCAAGGAGTTTCCCCGAGCGCAGGGCCTCGATCAAGGCGGCTTCATCCACAACCGCTCCCCGCGAGATATTGATCAGAACGGCCTTGTCGGGGAGCTGGGCGAGCTCGTTAGCCCCGATCATGTTGGCGGTCTCATCGGTGTGCGGCGCAGTTATGCAGAGGAAATTCGACTGCCTGAGTACGGCCGAAAGCTCCGAAGGCGGATAAAGCTCGTCGACGTTTTGCAGTGTCCCCTGCGGATTCCGTCTCGTCCCAACCACCTTCATATCAAAGGACTTTGCCGCCCTTGCTACCTCTCTCCCGATCTTCCCCAGGCC
>JASHPQ010000041.1 GCA_030037995.1 Nitrososphaerales archaeon
TGGGAAGGAGGACACTTTTCGCGGAATAGTAGGACTGGGACCAGCGACGGCAGCGGTAGCAGTAGTAAAAGTTCCACTGCCCGGTTACAATTAACAGCTTCGCGGTCTTCGATGCCGGCGAGCAGTGAGCGCAGATCCCCTCGGAGTTGATCACGGGTTCACTGGACTTGGCGTTCTTCTTTTCGTCACCATTGGGAAAACCGGGGAACCTCGTTGTTGATCCGACCTCGAGGGAGTGAAAGTAAAATACTTGCATATACGTTTTCGTTTTTTGGAATGTTATCCAGAAAGTCCCTACATAACCAACGGATGCTATCGGATACGGATTCGAATAGCGAATCACAGGTGAGAGAACAAAAAATGCATCAGTTTTCAAGAAAGGCAAACCAAAGATGAGCAAAAACGGGGGAGAGTCTGGTCCGTCGGCGGCATCGAGAATTCGACCCCTTTTTTTGAGTTCTTCGCTGGTCTTGTAAGAGTCATCTGCCATAAACCCTATACCAGCGTTTCCTGGCTCGAGCGGAGCGAAATTATTTCCGCAGAGATGGAGGTAGGTGCCATCCTGCTTCACATTTAGGCTCACACAAATTGCATGCCCCCTCTCTAGAACCACCTTGAACCCAATTTTTCGACGTACTATTGCTTTGCCTTTTCAGCATCGGACACTACCACAGCCACATCGATATATCCATCGATCATATGAAATCGCTCGCTAGCATCAGACAGACCGATCGAGTTTTTAATTCATTAGAGGAGTAACAAACATCACTGATCCTCCAACATTAACCGATTTGGAACAAGTAGGAAAACTTGACAGTTGTCCAATATCCAGAGGACCATAATTTTGAGGAACAAGAAGTGGAAAAGGAACCGAGGCGATGGCCACCACTCGGTCTTCTGGAGCTTATTCCCACGTCAATTGTCTTCAGAGCGACAAAAAGCTAGACCCTGAGTTAGTTTTAGATTGCAAAAAAAGAAAGGTCGAATACGCTCAAGCAACTAGACTTCGTAAAGGCCGAAGACTGGTCGACTTGGCTCAAAATAAACCACGACCAGCGGCCCGGAGTATGGGTGGTCTTTCCCAGGAAAATTACTAATGAACCTTCGATCACTTTCGAGGAAGCTCTCGACATCGCTCTTGCCTATGGCTGGATAGACAGTAGTATTCGAAAAATCGACGAGCGAATCTTCTGCCGGAAGTTCACGCCGAGACGCGCAGAGAGTAGCTGGTCGGAGACCAACATCAAGAGGGTAAAGAGTTTGACCAAGGAAGGCAAGATGACTAAATGGGGTCTGGAGGCTTACGCTAGGCGATCAAATAAAGCACGAAAAAGGAATGCCTGAAATCTATTTAGGGCAACTACCAGATTTCAGACCAGTTGTTCTTTTCATCTCTCGACCAGAACCGCCCCTTTAGGCAGCGGTACATGGAAAGGTTGGAGTCTCCCTTTACGACGTTACGATGTGCATACATAGCATCATCCGTTTCATAGTACATGGGATTGTCTATCCCGAAACCAAGGTCATTGAGCTCCCATCCAACCCGGAACACATCGTCCGTATCGTAGTAATCGTGGGTGTAAACGATAATCATCCGGTTGGAGACGGCGTTCGGCGCGAAGTTTTTCTTCGCCGTGGAGGACTTTGAGAGAAAGCCCAGCCTGGAATCGATCGTGGACTTACGGATCTTCTCCCAAGATTCGTCGAGGCGCCGTAGAGCAACGTACACGAGCCATTTTCCTACTAGTCTGGGATCGCCTTGGGTCTCGGAGAACGGCGGTCTTGCTTCTATCCAGAACGAATCTTTCGTCTTTGATGGAGGTCTTCTGTACTCATTGGACGTAACACCGATTCCAAGAATTGGCAAAAGACACTCTTCATCTCCCGCGCTAAGGCCGCTTTTCTGAAGGTGAAGGCAACGGAGGGTTAATGTTGTTTTCGTTATCGATTGGAGTTCTATAACTGTCAGCTTCGTATTTCAAGTATCGGTTTTCGAATAAAAAATCTGAAGCCAATACCTCCCAGCTATATTTACAAATAATTCCCCGGGGACAAATTGTAATGGTAATTATGATCGAAGCTGCGCGCAACCAGATCTACAACGCCTTTTTGGATCAGCTTTCACAGTTCAAGGAGAACGACTGGTATCTAGTTCTGTTCGAAGGATCTCCGACCGAGAACGCGTACTCTTGGTGTTCCGATTGCATTTATGCGCAAGAAGACGTGAGAAAGTTCAAATCGAGCTATGATGGTCCCGTAAAATTTCTGCAGTTCAAGGTTGGCTCCAAGGAGGAGTGGACTTTCCCTGACAATCCGTTCAAAGTGAAATTTCCGTGCCTCACCGATCTCCCCACCGCTATGTTGTTCCGCGGCCAGGTTGATGCGATGCGCGTCATTGCTGTAAAACAAAAAGATCTGTTGTACCTATGCGAGAGATCCCAAGAGTACGAAAGTCAAGTCAGGTCTGGCGCCTGGAGTCCTCCAAAGATAAAGCGTGTGGAGCTCGCCAGAAGCTGAGAAGATGATTCAACGATCTGGAGGAAAGTAGAAATTGAGGCTTTCCCTCTTCGTTTTCCTCAAGGAAGGGTAGACAAGTGCTAGACCTAACAGGGATCCACGTTACGACGGTTACGCCGTTCCGGGAAAAAAGCTTGGAGCTAGATATTCGGGGACTCGCTGAAAATATCCGATTTCTTTCAGAGTCGAAGGGAGTCACGGGAATCGTACCGCTCGGGACGGTGGGAGAGTTTCCTTCTGTCAGCACCGAAGAAAGAAAGAAAGTAATCGAGGCCGTCCTCGATTCTGCCAGCGGGAGAAAGACAATCATCGCCGGTGTCTCCCACACAAACCACGTGGAAGTGATCGAGCTGGCAAGGCACGCGAAAGACTGCGGTGCGGATGCCGCCCTAATCGTTCCGCCCACCTATTACATGAAAGACAACGACGAGGGCCTCATCAATTTTCTGGAGATAGTGGCGAGCAAGACAGACATTGGGCTCGTACTCTATAACCTGCCGCAAACTGCGAGAACTAATCTTACGCCTTCGCTTATGATGAAGATCCTCGAAAGGGTGCCGGGTATCGTCGGGTTGAAGGACGGCACGAAGGATCTCTCGCAACTTGCGGAATCGATCAAGGTCGTGGGAAAGAGAATTCCGGTGGTAGTCGGCGCCGAGGAATTGATGTACTACGGGCTGGTCGCTGGAGGAAAGGGGGCGACGAGCTCCATCGCAAATTATTCACCGGACATCGTCGGCGACTTGATCCAAGCTCACCTCACCGGAAACCACCAGAGGGCGCACTCACTCTACTTTGACTTCGTCGTTCCTCTGAGGCACCTCGAGCTGGCGTCGGTGATGCAGGGGATCCCTATCCAAATCGCACAAACGAAGGAGACCATGAACCTTCTCGGGATGGCGGGGGGCACCGTTCGGCCGCCGCTCGTGCCGCTGTCCACCGAGCAAAAAATCAGATTGAAGGCATTGATGGACCAGTTGAAGATCTTCCCGTCAGCGCGCAAAGTTGAAGCAAAGATGTCGAATTAATTTTTCTCCTAATGTAGGGAGAGCAAAAATCAGCTGTCTGCTCGTTGCATTGCAAAACAATAGGGGAGATAGGACGAGACTTTGGCCCCTCTGAAATTTTTCAAAAAGAAATGTTATGTAGTGATTGCCCACGCGCCCCAAGGAATGTCTTTGAGCGATGCAGATGTTGCTTTCAACAATTTCATATCTGATATAACAAAGGGCGTGGTACTTTTCCACGACCACTTTGTCGGAAGGTCGGGAGGCATTGCAATCTTCTACATCGACTCTGGAAAGGAACTTGAAGCTCTGCAAGAGAAAGATGGAATCCTGAAGGAATGGGAATTGCAGATCTTTCCTCTCACATTTACGGAACTTCCAATAGAATTTCTCTACCAGATCGATTTCACGATGGGCGTTTATCGAGGGAAGAGACTGCGTGAGCTTTACGCGGAATATTCTGGAAGTGACTATTCAAAGAATGTCGATGCGCACTGTCAAGATAGGGAGACGGCCGTCCCTTCCGGGTCATAAATCACCTAGCTGGGGAAACACTTCCGTGGAAAAATATCGGGATACGATATACTCGTCTTTAATATGACTCCCGGGATCTGGATCCCCGATCCATTTCCCCTTGGCAATCACGCCTGACGTACTACAGCTCCTCGTCATTTTCGCCCTGATGGTGGATGCCTTCATCTTGGGAGCCGCCTGGCAGCTCCTCAGCGATCCTAAGAAGAGGAGAAACATCTTGGAGTACTTTTCAAGGCCGGCAAACAAGAAGCTGAGACCGGAAAAAGAGCTCTGAGTCGTTCCCTCCAATATTTCGAAGTATGTTTTTTATGACGCCCTAAATAGGAGGGTATTTTTCCAGCCACCACCGCGCAATTTCATCGCGGCGGGCAAACCAGACATCTTAATGGGACTTGTATTTTATGAATTTTTGCAATGCGACAATCCTCCCGGGCTTGCTTGAGATTCGCGCGTGCGTCTCCACCGACATCATTTTAGGGTTTTTCTCTCCCTCTCGGTACAGCAGGAAGCTGTCCTTCAAGTACTGAAAGAGGCTCTCGGAAGTGTTGAACTTTCCAGTCCAGTAGTGAAAATCGTCGCAGTCCGAGATACAGGGTACGATGAGGTGATTTTTGGAGCCGACTCGAACGTAGTACGGGTTCTCGTCATTGTAGACACCAAAGTCGTAGATGAATCCGCCCTCCTCTACGACGAGCTTCCGGATGCTGACGCTGGGCTCCAGGCAGTACCACCCGACAGGCCGAACGCCCGTGAGTCCCTTGATCGATTCAACTGCTCTCCGGACATCCTCCCGGGGGCTTCCTCCTCGCTCTATCGGAGGTTATTGTACCACCGGTACCCTTGGGAGCAGATCTAGCGGCCACCCTTCACGATCTCCCGCGCTGCCTCTGGGTTTGCCTCGAGAGCTTCCCCACAAACGTAGAACGTTAACTTTGATCTGCTCCCTCTCACAAGGTCGAGCAACCGCCAGATTCCCACGCGGCTTCCCGTACTTGAACGCCGACTCCAGGCCGAGATCGCGGATGGGCAGTTCGGAGAAGTCGCCCATCTGTTTGGACATCTTGTCGCCCTTCACGACGGAATTCTCCGCCCCTTCTTCGAAGTTTACCACCAGCTGAAGTACGATTTTTGCCCCGTTAGGCCACTTCATCTTGGGTGGATTTTTCCGTATCAAAGTCTCTCACGAGGTTTTCAGGGATATTCAAGGGGAGATCGGGCCGTTCTGTTCGGTCCGGCCAGTATGAATAAAACGGAGTCTGGTTTTCCTCTCAGCTTGGGGAAACCACAGACCATGACCCGAGCGCAGATTGTACTTTATTACACATCTATCAAAAAGGATAATAAATCGCCTAACTCCGGCATCGCGTTAGAGCCCGTTTTGGGAACCCAACCTCCAAAGCTATTTGTTCGAAATGCGACTGGTCTAGTAAGAGAATTTGGCGCTATAGATTCTCTCCTGATAGCCTCGTGTATGGTATTCGCGCTGGTTTATACAACGACCCAGTTTCCGTGGTTTTACGGCAATACCAGCGGGGCAAACATGACTGCCTCATTGCTCATCGCCGCGGTGCCGTTTGCCTTCCTCATGATTACCTATTGGGCGATCGGACTCGTGATGCCGAGAACCGGATCCGATTATGTGTGGGTGTCTAGAATTTTTGCGCCTTCAATCGGTTTCGCCTGGGCCCTTCTTTACATGTTCGTGGTCTTTTTCGTCGCCTTCGTCGGCGAGACAGCCTCGTACTCTTACGCAGTTTCTACGGTGTTCACCACTTCTGGAATTCTAGACAAATCCGCGTCGTTGGCTAGTCTTGGAACCTTTCTCGGCGGAACCACGGGCGAGTTCGAGCTGGCAGTAATAGTTACTGTGATTTTTGGGCTATTCGCAATGTTCGGGACAAGGTATGTGAAAGGAGTAATCTATGCATCTTGGATCTTTGCAATCCTCGGGATGATACTGATGTGGTACATATTGAGCACTGGTAATCCTACATCTTTTGCGACCAACTGGAATGCCTTCCTAGCAAACAATCCTGTTGCCGGATTAAATTCGAGCGCGACCTACAACGCCCTATATCAGAGTGCAGTTACCGCCGGTGCTCCTGCACCGAACGGATCTATAACCGCGGCGGTCGCTGCACTCCCGCTGGCTTCTCTATTCCTTTTCGGCGGAAATTACATCAGTGGTTTTTCAGGCGAAATCAAAAACGTAAAGAGATCCATACCGATCGCCCTATTTCTCTCACTTATACTTGGAATCGCTTACTGGGCGATCAGCTCGACACTCACATTGAATGCTATCGGGTTAGGTTGGATAACGGCGGTGGGATGGCACTGGGATCAGAATCCGTCGGCACTTCCTCTTGTGCCAACGCAGCCTCTGATGCTCGCCGTTATCGCTTATCATAATCCGGCTTTAGTGTACGCGATGTTCGCCACCTACCTGATCGGGTCGCTCGCGCCACTTTTCGCCTATTTCTGGATCCCGACCAGATACTTGTTCTCATGGTCGTTTGACAGGGCGATTCCGTCCAAGTTTGCGGACATCTCCAAGCGGTTCAATACGCCTTACATTGCGATTGGTCTGATCGTGATTCTGGGGATCATTCTCTCGTACTTCTACGACATCACGGGCTGGTCTTCGTCCTTCACAGTGGGCTCGGTGGTCTGGGGAATCGCATATGTCATACCAGGGCTAGCTCTCATGGTATTCCCATTTGTGAAGAAGGATCTGTTCAACCAAGCCCCGGGGTTCATAAAGGCCAAACTGGGGGGATTGCCTCTGATGACGGTAATCGGGCTCATCACGGCTATTGCGTTCGGATACATTGGGTACATTGCCTATACGGATCCGGCGGTCACGAGCACAGCCAACAACGCATTCGCTTTCGAGCTACTGGGCTCGGTCGTCGTTATCGGCCTCGTGGTGTACTTCATCTCGAAGTACTACTACAAGAGCAAAGGTGTCGAGATCGGCCTGGCTTTCAAGGAGATCCCGCCAGAGTAAATCCTTTGGCCGTATCCCCCTTTCACGCTAAACGATGTTCTGAGGTCAGTAGAGCTTCAGACGTCGATCTTGGAGGCTAGCGACTCTCCCCACTGCGCGAAGAGGCCGCCGTCAATCAGGAAAGGAGTTCCAGTGATAAACGAGGACCGGTCGGTAGCGAGAAACAGCACCAGTTCTGCCACCTCCTCTGGCTTGCCGATCCTCCCCATCGGGTAGATCTTGTCGTAAGCCTTTCTCGTTTTTTCGGGATCCTTCGTCCTTCCGAACTCCCGGGCCTGCATGCTCGTATCAATGGATCCGGGACAAATGCAGTTTACTCTGATGTGATAGGGTGCGAGATCCAGAGCAGAAGCTTTGGTGAGGCCTATAACGCCGTGCTTTGATGCCGAGTAGGCCGCAGATTCCAGCGCGCCTGCTACGCCCAGACTGGAGGAAGTGTTTACGATCACACCGCGGGTCTTTTTCAGATGCGGGACGGCGTACTTCGTTCCGAGGAAGGCCCCACGGAGATTCACGGCTATGATTCGATCCCAAATTTCTGTGGGAGTGTCCTCGACCGCAGTCCACTCATAAATTCCGGCGTTACTAAACAAGACGTCCAGTTTTCCGAACCTTTCTGCTGCAGAGTCGATCAGGTTTTTCACTTCATCCTCTCTACTGACGTCTGTTTTCGTAAAGCTCGATCTCTCCGTACCAAACTTTTGCGAGATCATTTTTTCCGTTTTCTTGCCTCCTTCTTCTGAGATGTCAGCAATCAGGACATTAGCGCCTTCAGCGGCAAACAAAAGTGCGGTGGCTCTTCCAATCCCGGAACCTGCCCCGGTTACTATTGCTACTTTGCCGTCAAGTTCTTTGGAATTCATTAACTTTTTTCTCTCTTTTTGAAAAATGTACAAGAAAAGAGATTGTTAATGTTTGTTCGATCTACTTGTTTGTTCAAGAAGAGCTAACTTACTCCTCTCTCTTCAATAGTTGGAATCGTTGAGGGCCAGTTCCGCAGGTCAATCGATCAAGACAAACATTCGAATAGCATTGGCCTAAATCATCTGATCTTCGACATCCTCTCGTCGATTGGAAAAGCTGTTCCTGTAAACTCTAACGAAAGATAGGCTTAGACTTAGGCCTTTTCGCGCGCAGCATGTTTTTGTTAATAGCCAGGAGGGGCCCCTAGGAGCATTCGCATGCGCGGGCACGCAATTGCTTTAGGAATTTGCAATTCGTGTAAAACGAATGAAAAAGAGTTACAAATCCTGCAATTCTATCTCTGTGCTACCGCGCGCTTGTAAGTGCAACAGATTGCCCTGCCCTAAATTACTGCTTCAGCGAATCTACGTCGATCTTTTCAAATTCTTTCACGAATGCAGCGATGTAATCTGCGAATTTTGCGATAAGCTCGTTTCCAGCGGCTTCCAGTTTCGGCAGCTCCTCCGGCTTGATGTAGGGAGGCGTTGAAAGATCAATCTCCCACGCGTCGATCGGGATGGTCACAGTAGCGCCGCGGAATTTGAAGTTCGTGAAAATCACAGGAGTGATCTCATTACCGAGAATCCTTTTTGTCGGGTTCGTTCCCCACTCTCCGCGGTGGGTTTCCTCCCTGAGATCCATGTTTTCCTTCCCGTGGATTGCGACCCCTAGCGACATCTCCTGCAAATAGTCTGTACCTTTGGGATACATCAAAAGATCGTTTGCGATCGTCCACCACTCCAAGATTGCGACCAGCATCCCGAGCTTGCGAATGTTGCGTCCGGCGCGGGTAAGGGCCTCGCGGTTTCCTCCGTGCCCGTTGATGAACACTATCTTCCGGACTCCATTTTTTCTCAAGTTTGTGCAAATGTCGGTATAGTACATCTCCAGCACGTTGGGGCTGATCCCTATGGAGCCTGGATAATCGGCCATCTTATCATCTTCTCCATAGGCCGTGACCGGAAGTACGAGCAGCCCAATTCTCTTCCCCACTTCGTCAGCGAGTCTCTCTGGCGCGGTGGCGTCAATCCCGATCGGAGTGGGGCCGTGAGCGTGCAGAGTTCCCGTCGGAACTATCACGGTGTCGGATCTCTTGAAAGCGTCCTCAGCCTCCTTCCAGGACATGTCGGAGAGCTTGTACTTTGTCATATCGGGTGCCACGTGAAAAATGAAGCTAATTTATTTCTTGTTCCACATAGCTGGCTCATTTGCCCCGATTGTTAATAATAGCGTGAGATGTTTTTGACAGAAAGGGGCCGGAGATTTTTTCGATCACATTATGATGGTTTAGCCAGACTAACTTTATACTTATTACGAACCGATCTCGGGTCAATGAGGACTGTCGCGATCAGAAAGATGGACAAACGGTCGTACCGAATAGTTCTCGCTTCGCTCAACGGTCGGACAGTAGGACAGTAAGAGAATCCGTCAATGAGGCGCTGTCGCTATGGGTACGGCTCGCGAGCAAAGGAGCGTCGGTCGACAAAGGGATTGAATTGGATTTGGAGCCAAGAGAAGACAACAGAATATTCCAGAAAGAAAGACGATACCTCCTGCGCGATCATAAAGGAAAATACGCCGCAGTTGTCAACGGGAGGATTTTGGGAATATTCAAGGTTGCGAAAGAAGCCTACGAAGCAATTTCAAGATAAAAAACAAAACATGGAATTGTAACCGGCATCGAGGAAAATCGTGGCCAGGTCGTTGATCTCGGTTGGTCCATGGTTGAGCGGCTCGCGTGACGAATGACTGGATCTTGTCAGAGCTCTTAAAACGTCTGCATTAACGAGGAAAGGTTCGTAAAATGAAGAAGACAAAAGCTTTCGTTTCCGTCGACATGGAGGGCCTGCCGCACATCACCTCTAACGAGCACATGGCTCCGGGAAAACTGCTCTACGACGAGGCCCGCTCCATCATGACCGAATGCGTTCTCGCCATGGCCGACGAGCTTCATGGCTCGGGGTTCGAAAGAGTGGTCGTAGCGG
This sequence comes from Nitrososphaerales archaeon, assembly GCA_030037995.1. Classification (GTDB taxonomy): domain Archaea; phylum Thermoproteota; class Nitrososphaeria; order Nitrososphaerales; family CADDZS01; genus DATLTL01. Next base: position 10,014 of record JASHPQ010000041.1, read on the forward strand.
ACAGCCACGGCCCGAAGGTGAACCTCATCCCCGAAAAGATGCCCGCGTTCGTCGACGTCGTCCGCGGAAATCCCCGGTCGATTTCCATGATCGCGGGAGGCAAGGGGTGCGATGCCGCCCTGTTTCTCGGCTACCACGCAAAGCCCGGTACGCCTAACGCCACCTTCGACCACACCATCAGCAGTCAGGTCATTCGAACTTTAAAGTACAACGGGGAGGAAACGAGTGAATTTTACATGAACGCCGCGACGCTGGGAGAGCAGGGAGTCCCGGTGATTCTGGTCGCCGGCGACCGGGCGCTCCTCCAAGAAGATGTGGCAAAGCACGCCCCGTGGGCGGTCCGCGTTCCACAGAAGGAAAGCCTCGGCCGGTACGCGGCCATTTCCCCTTCCATGCCCAGATCCCTGCAGCTTATTCGGGACGGCGTGAAGGAAGCAGTCACAAAGCTCTATGGTGGTGACATGAAGCTCCTGAAACTGAACACCCCCGTTCAAACGGAGATTCAATTCACGGACTCTGAGTACGCGCACATCGCCTCGCATCTGCCGGGCTCGAAGATGATTGGCGGTTGGAGGGTGCAGTTCACCTCTCCATCGATGGAAGAAGCGTACCGCGTGACGCAGCTGCTCGTTTTCGCGGGGAGCGGCGTGAAATCGAGCGTAAGCGAATGAAAATGTCTTCCTTCTTCGCTGGCTATCGCTGCTGTTACTGCTTTGGAGACTCTTCCATAATCTTCGGTCTGATTGCCCTGTTCTGAAAGCTATCGGCAAAGTGGCAGGCCGACCAATGCCCGCTCCTGACCTCCAGGAGCTCCGGCTCGGTCGTGCTGCACACTTCCTCCGCATACGGGCATCGCGGGTGAAACCGGCATCCACTGGGAATTCTCACGGCGCTGGGTACCTCCCCCTTGAGCTCATCCTCGGAAGCGATCTTCCTGTCCGGATCCGGCTGGGGCACGGAGGAGATTAGAGCAAGAGTGTACGGGTGAAGCGGTGTTTCCAGTACGTCTCTAACCCTGCCAATTTCCACGATTTTCCCGCCGTACATGACGGCCATCCGCTCCGCCATGTACTTCACGACGTTGACGTTGTGGCTTATGAAAAGGTAACTCAATTTTCGCTCCTCCTGGATCCTTCGGAGCAGGTTCAATATCTGAGTCTGGATAGAGGAATCGAGGGCGCTCGTGGGTTCGTCCAAGACGATGAAGCTGGGGTTTAAGATCAGGGCGCGAGCGATCGCGATGCGCTGCCGCTGCCCACCACTGAATTCGTGTGGGAAGCGCATTGTGCTGTCTTCCGGAAGTCCCACAGATTTTAGGGCGGCTCTAAGTAGCGATTTAATTTCAGAGTCGCTCCGAGATTCCTTGAATGCGCGCAGGGGCTCCAGCACGATGTCCTTCAGACGCTGCCTTGGATCCAGCGAAGACATCGGGTTTTGAAACACTATCTGCATGTTCTTCCTGATCCTGCGGAGTTCTTCACCCTTCAGCTTCGTGATGTCCTTTCCGTCGAAGAGGACTTTGCCATCGGTCGGCCGCTGAAGCATCAATACGGTACGGCCGAGCGTTGTCTTGCCGGAGCCGGATTCCCCGACCAGCCCCAAGGTCTCGTTTCGGCCCAAGGAAAAAGATACTCCGTCCACCGCCTTCACCCACAACTTTTCCTTGTTGGTCAGTCGATCGGTGAAGCCGGAGCGAACCTTGTAATATTTTTTTAGATCTTGAGCTTCGAGTATGGAATCGACGGCGCCCTCTTGTTGTACTTGTTCAACCAATTGGAGTGCTCTCCCCTGAAACGCCTAATTTGATTGGGTGGAGGAAGCCGCCGGGGATCTCAAGAAACATGCGACCTTGTGACCCGGTAGCACCTCATCCAGATTGGGATGCTCTGCGTTGCATCTCGCGAACGCATACTTGCATCTAGGATGAAACCGGCAACCAGACGGGAGATATTTTAGGTTGGGCACGTCGCCGCTTATCGCCTCGATTTTTCCCTCGTCCTTGTAGCCGTGGGAGAATGATTTCAAGAGTCCCTCGGTGTACGGATGAAGACTGGAGTGGAACATTTCCCGAACGCTCGCCTGTTCTACTATCTCGCCGGCGTACATCACGACCACCTGATCCGCAATCTGCGCCGCCACCGCAAGATCGTGGGTGATGAAAAGAATCGAAGTACCGATCTCTTCCCGCAGTTCGCGCATGAGAAAAAGCACCTGCGCTTGGGTCGTGACATCCAGCGCGGAGGTCGGTTCGTCTGCGATCATCACAGCAGGCTTTTCAACAAGGGCCTCAGCAATCATAACACGCTGCGCCATCCCGCCGCTGAGCTCGTGCGGATACTTGTTGATCACTCGGTCCGGATCGCTGATGTGCACCCGCTTCAGTGCGTCGACCGCTTCTTCCGAGAACTTCTTGTTATCGTGGGCCAGCGAGGAGATTCCAGAGCCCGCCATCCTCTCTCCCAGGCCTGGGGGAGCGTAGCTTGCATCAGGTGAACTCGTATCAAAGGGAGCGTGGTAGCCCGATCTGCGCTTCTTCCTTTTTTCCCGAACGTCAATAGCTTCATTCAGCTGCTGTCCCACCGAGTAGACCGGGTCCAGCGAGGTCATGGGCTCTTGAAAAATCATGGATATTCCAGTACCGCGAAGCTCGACCATTTCAGATTCGTCCAGTTTCAGGATGTCCCTACCCTGAAACACGATCTCGCCTCCTCCGACCTCTGCCGGTGGTTTCTGCAACAATCCTATGATTGAATAGCCCAGCGTGCTCTTGCCGCATCCAGATTCGCCGACGATCGCGATGATCGTGGACCGCGGGACATCCAGGTTAACGTTGGAGAGTGCCACGATATCCCGCTGAAACGTTCTGTATTTCACGACGAGATTTCGGATGCTCAGAACTTTGCCTTCGGCTGCAAGGTCGCCCTTTAGGGTGACGGCAGAGAGTTCTTCACTTCTCAATGTCTAGCTGTACAATCCCCTGACCTTCGGGTCAAGCGCGTCCCTCAGACCATCACCAAAGAGACTGAAACCAATCGCGACTATGAGTATAGTTAGGGCAGGGGCTATTGGATACCAAGGGGCGCTCCTGAGATACTGCTCTCCCTGCGCCGAGAGTAGACCCCACTCCGGGGTGGGAGGCTGTGCTCCCAGTCCTATGAAACTGAGGACGGAAAAAACAAGGATTACGTTCCCGAGATCCAGAGTGGCGTAGACGAGAAGTGTGGGGAGAATATTCGGAATGATGTGCTTCAAAATTATGAACCTGTTCTTCTGACCGGCTGCTGTCGAGGCTTCCACGAACTGCTGTGATTTCAGCGAGAGAGTTTCCCCTCTTGCAAGCCTCGTGTAGCTGGGCCACCAGACCGGGGCTAGAGCGAGTATCGTATTTGTAATGCCGGGGCCCAGAGCTGCCACGATCGCGAGCGCGAGCACCAGCCCCGGAAAGGCAAGGAAAATGTCGGTGACGCGCATTACAATTTCTTCAATCCGTCCGCCGACGAATCCGGCAAGGCCACCAGTGAGTAAGCCGAGGATTACCGCCGAGCCCACAATCGTAAAGGCAACTTCAGCGTCTATAGGGGCTGCAGCGAGGATCCTCGTGAGAAGATCTCTGCCAAGATCGTCCGTCCCTAGAAGATGATGCAGCGATGGCGCCTCAAGGATGGTGGAAGGGGAGATGGCATATGGATTGTAGGGAAGAATCCCATCCTTTGAGAGCCAGACGGCGAGGGCCACTACGATGAAAGATATCGAAATGAAACCGCCGATTAACGTGATGTAGCTGGATCGAAATATCCTCCACGAAATTAATAGTTCCTGCGTATCTAGAAACGGTATCTTTCTCAGTCTTTTTGGAACATCCTCCTCCACTACTGTCGGCTCTTCCAAGCTAATTTCAGACCTTAATGCGAGGGTCGATAATGCCGTACAAGATGTCCGCTACAAGATTTGCGAACACTACACCTAGCGTAAACAAGACCGTTATCCCCATGACAGAAGGGAAATCGAGACTCTCGATTGACTGCGTAGCGTAGTACCCGATGCCGGGCCAGACAAAAATGGTTTCAATCACTATCGTTCCGCCAAGCAAGGAACCGAGGAGGAGGCCCAACACTGTAGTGGTGGGAATCATCGCGTTTCTGACCGCGTGCCTGTAGACGACGGCTCTGGAGCTCAGCCCCTTCGCAAACGATGCCCTAATGAAATCCTTTCGAAACACTTCGAGCATGGAAGATCTCATGATCCTCGTGACGATTCCAAAATACGTCAGAGCGAGAGCGATAGCTGGCATGACTATGTGCCAGAGGGAATCCCTAAGATCCACCCAGTTGCCGTCTATCAAACTGTCCACGATGTACATGCCAGTGTGGTGTACAGGTGGTACGAGATTGGGTGAGAGTTGGCCGCTGGTAGGAAAGAGATTGAAATAATAGCTGAAGACAAAAAGAAACAGCAGCGCAACGAAGAAGGGGGGAGAAGAAAAGCCGGCCAAGTAAATCAGTCTGATCGAGTGATCTACTTTCTTGTTCTGGTGCATCGCCGCAACGATCCCCAATGGAATGCCTACAATTATGGTGATGATGACGGCAGCGATTGCCAGCTCGCAGGTCGCAGGGAAGAATAACTCCAAGTCGTAAAGAACCGGTCTGCCCGTTGTCGGGGAGACCCCCCAGTTGCCCGTCACAAGACCTTTCATGTAATAGAAGTACTGGATGTAAAGAGGAGCATTCAGATGATATCGAACAATTAGGGCAGCGATCGCCTGAGCTGAAGCGTGAGGTCCTGCCCAAGCTCTCGCAGGATCTGGAACACTTACCCTCGAAATGATGAAAGTGATGAAAGTAGTACCAAGCAGGATTGGAATGATGAGCAAGAGACGTCTAGCGATATAACTGACTAGACCCAAATCTTGCATCACCTAGATCCATTTTAGAAGACTCTGTAGTGAGTCCCTTGGAAAATAGAGATCAAAGAGGGCCGCATAGCTTCTGCTGTTGCCGCCTGCCAATTTCTCAACTCTGCAGGAGTTTAACGCTAAAATTCGATATGCTTTCACGATTACATGATGATATTGAAAATGTCAATTACAGACCTCGAAATCGCGAATGCTTTTCTTGCGAAGACACTCTTAAAGCGTCTTATTTATCCTTTCGATTAATCGATACCTTCAGAAATTCGCCAAGCGGCCGTGGCAACAAATAGAGAAATCGGGAGATTTTTTCGTTTACAAAGGCCATCCTCTCTGATCTAGCTCATCCACAAGTCGCTCGGTGGTAAGCCTCGACAAATAAGCTGGCATCACCAGACTTTGCGAGACCATGCCGACTGTAAAAAGAACTGGAATTTCTAGATCCGAAACTTTCGACAGAACAAGGCTCACATCATTCGTTGCTCCGGGGCCCGCCAAGAAATATTATGAGTTTTCTTGAAGCCCACCTTGAATTTATGGAACTTG
>JASHPQ010000042.1 GCA_030037995.1 Nitrososphaerales archaeon
AGCCCGAATCTTATCTCAGGGTTATAGAGGATTTCATAAATCAGAACTAGGTGACATTATTCGACCCCTCTTTTAAACCGAAAATCCCGGAACGTGACCTCCCTAATCCGATGATGATTATTTAATTTGCACATTTCGAACCTCTTGCTCTATTCATGATGCTAGCTAGATCAAACGAACCTCCGACAGCTCTTAAATTCGGAGCGAGCGTCTAGTCACGGCGAGCTTCATAACCTCAGTTTTATGCGAGATTTCGCCAAGCTGTTAACCCACTATTCTTTCGAAAACTCGAAGGAAATTCCCTCCGAGGATCTTGTTTACGTCATCTTTGCTATACCCCCGAGAGAGTAGACCCGCGGTAATATTGGGCCAATCAGACCAATCTTTGAAGCTCTCGATCACGGTCTTACGCGATTCACCGGCGCGGTGCTCCGGCCTGAATCCAAGGGACATCCACGAATTCGAGCTGTCGAGGGCTTTCGAGAGCCCAAGATTAGCTGGAGGGTACAAGTCAGTTCCAATGGCCAGGTGATCGACGCCGATTAGCTTCACGATATAGTCGATGTGTCTAAAGAAATGCTCAAGACTCGGATGAGGATCACTTGTAATGAAATGAGGAACCAGCATAACCCCCACGAATCCTCCTCTTTCTGAGAGGGCCTGCAGCTGCTCGTCAGTTTTTCCTCGATCGTGCTTACTTACCTCCTTTGCAAATGTGTGGGTGAAAACAACCGGGTCCTTTGAATTAGCGATCGCATCCATCGTTGTTTTGTATCCGCAATGCGAGAGATCCACAATCATGTGGAGTTCGTTGAGTCGTTCCACCACCTGGAGCCCGAAATAACTCAATCCATCATCAACTCTTTCGGTGCAACCATTTCCGACCCAGTTTCTGGTGTTGTACGTGAGCTGGACTATGCGAAGCCCTAACTCGTGGAAAAAGTCGATGTTGTCGAGATTCTTTCCAAATTCATCGGTACTTTCCACATAAAGGATAATGCCGTGTCCTTTCTTTGCCTTTACCCTGACCAGATCTTCTGCCTTGAGAATTTTCTGAAATTTATCGGGAAGATTATCAAAAAGGTAAGTCAAGTGTGCGATTTCTCGAACCGTTGTGGCGAAGCTATATGGCTCGGCATAACTGAAGAGCGAGTAGCAAATCGCAGTTACGCCTGCCTTATCCCAATTTGCCAGATATTCTCGCAAGTACTCAGCATTGGAGACGAGTTCGTGAATGCGCACACGAATCATCTCGTCCCAAACCGCGGGAGGATAAGTGTTAGCTGCCAAGAGCCTGTCCGCGGTCTGCATCATCTTGTCGGAGTAGATCCAAGGGCCGTAATGATTGTTGTCTACTATGATACTTTCATCGTGAACACTCTTGGCTACATCAATTCTTTCTTGCGCAGCTTGGATAGACAATGTTGGCTGACAACCATAATGTTTGACTTAAAAATTATCCTGTCTCCAAGAGTTCTAATCTGCAGATGTATAGCGAACGCCCTAATTGTGATCAACGAGAAACCAACTCAGTACGCTTGACGAAAGGGATTACCTTCGAACGCCTTGATCCAGGGGACATGTTGGTATCTACGGATTTGAAAATCGCGCGGTTTGAGAAAGGATATAAGCTCTATGACCCAATGAGGATGTGACACGTAATTGGAAAGTGAACTTTCAATTCTAAGAAAGTATCTTAGATCGGAACTTTGGGCCGAGAGTAGCCTAGCTCCCGTTCATTTAGATCCGGATCGCGTCGCTCTCTTAATTGTTGACATGCAGTATCTGGATGCTCATCCCGATTATGGAATGGGAGCGATCGCGAAAGAGAAGAATCAGATTAAAGAATTCGAATGGTATTTTGAAGAGCTGCCCAAGATTGTAAAGAATCAGCGAGAACTGATCCGCGTCTGTCGCGACAAGAATATCGAAGTGATCTATACCCGGATATGCTCACTGACGCGCGACGGCCGTGACACGAGTTATTTCTACAGTCGAACTCTCCCGATCGTTACACCAATCGACTCCAAGGAAGCACAGATCTTGGAGGAAATCAAGCCTAGAGATGACGACATTGTAATAATCAAGACAACTGATTCCGCATTCAATTCTCAATACAATCTGGACAGAATACTGCGAAACATGGGAATCCAGATTTTGATTATCTGCGGAGTTGTATCAAACGGATGTGTTGAAAGTACTGTTCGAGACGCCGCGGACTTTGGTTACGATGTAATAACTGTCTCTGATTCATCATTATCATTTACAAGGTTACAACACGAGGTGGCGCTTCTTGAGCAGAACATGTTTTACTCGCGCATCAAAAGTACTTCCGAAATAATCAGCGAGTTGAATTCTGCAAATAAAGCGGTGCCGAAATCAAAAATGGAGTACTCATCTCTCTCACTTCCCCAAAAAGAAGTCAGAGTAAAATATTGAAAAGATGAAAATGAAACGGATAGTGTTCGTTGATGAGCTAATAGCTATTTTCAAAACATTTATGTAACATGCGTCCTCAGACGACTGCGAAGAGAAAAAATGGCAACTGTCACTAACAAGTTCCCGCTTCTTTTTTCTAGGTTAGACTGGGACGAAAACTACGACCTCCTAGTTGGGAAACTAGGGAAATATTCTGAGGATTTTTTCCTTCCCACCGTAATCTGATACGCCCAGAGTTTTCTAGTTTCTCAAAATTCGTAAGTAAAGTCGTCTAGCTCTCCATTTTCAAATCCAAAACTAGATAAGTCGAGTAGAATTCCTCCTGTCCCAATGACAGGCCATCTAAAGGACGTTGTGGAAATTCCGATTCCAACTACCCAAGTAGGACGCTATCCAAGGCCCGGATGGTATCATTACAATATCGGAGAAAGGAGCTGGTCGGAAATGTGCGATGACCCCGGTTTTCTGGAAGCTTATACCGACGCCGTGAGGGGACTGATGCTCGATCAAGCAGCGTGTGGAACCGACCTTCTAACTGACGGGTGTGTCCGATATGACATGCCACTTGGCACACTCGCAACTTGGGACACTAACAACGTCGTCTACTGGGGAGGTTTGAAGAGAATGGATGGAAAAACTCGGGAAAAGACGGTAATGACATCACTTGTAGGAGAGGATTATCGAAAATCTTTCGACAAGATCAGCGGCCTTCACACAGCCGACAACCCCTCTGCAGGTGCGTGGACTTGGATCGCTGAGGAGGAACCGTATTTTGGAAATCTCGGCCTCTGGACTGAAACGGCGAAAATTGCACTTCCACTTTCGGACAAAAGAAGGCCCTACAAGTTCAGCGGTCCATCGTTTGCGAGGGGTGCTGAACACGTCATTAACAAGACTGGCAAAAGTGACCGAGATCTTTATTTCGCTCTTGCGAGGGTGCAAAACAAAGTTCTTCGGGAGATTGCAGATTCGGGCGTCAAGATCATTCAGGTAGATTACCCTTTCGGAACAGCCCCGTGGGCGGCACAATTCCATAAAATCGACAAAAGTGTCTGGAAGGAATTGATAGGCGCTTTCAACGAGGAAATAGCTGGCGTAAACGCAACTATCTGGGTTCACTTTTGCTGGGGAGCGCCCATTCTGTACTGTCATGAAACGCCAACGATGCGTTGGCATATGGCTGATGTCTATCCGGAAATATCGGAAGCCAAAGCGGATTGTCTTCAGTCGGAGGCTGCAAATACCGGCGGTAAGTACCTCGAGCAGGAACTCCGGGCATGGAAGGAGTACTGCTCGGACAAGGATTATGCGGTCGGTGCGGCGACGCCCTATAATCTTACGGAGACCGCTGAGGATGTCGATCGGATTGTTGATATTGCGTTAAAGTTTGTGCCGCCTGAAAAGCTAGCCCTAACGACTGATGAGGGCATCTCAGGTCACGGGGTAGTCGGTAGAAAACAAGCAGCGATAAAGATGCGCCTGCTCGCCGAAGGTGCGAAGAGAGCAAGGCTGAAGTCGAGATAGCATGTCATGGCTCTCTCAACCATCTCGTACCAGATTTGATTCCGTCTCAGAATGACGATCGCTGGCGACATCAATTCTGAAAAACTAGATCGTATCATTACTAAAAATCATCGTGACATAAGATTTAATTAACGTGGGCATTTTTTGCGCGGATCGATAATAAGATGGAGCAGACAGGATACGTTCAAACAAGGGAAAGGCATAATTTATTTTATCGCAGGATTGGTCCTGCGAATCCGAAAAGGACACTCTTTTGTCTCCACGGTGGGCCCGGAGTTAGTCACGACAATCTTCTACCTCTTAGCTCGATAGCAACCGAACAGAACTCGCTCGAGTTTGTGTCTTACGACCAGCTTGGAGGTGGGAGGTCTGACAACGCTCGGGACAAGACTCTTTACAATCTCCAGAGCTTCCGCGAGCACGTGGAAGATGTGCGTCAGGGACTCGATCTCGGCAAGGTGTGTCTTCTGGGGCAATCGATGGGCGGGGCACTATGCTTCGAATACGTTTTGAAATATCCCGACAATGTTGAAAAAATGATCATCTCGAACAGCGGGGCCAGCATCCCAGATGTAGTCAGGCATATGCAACGTATGAAAAAGCAGCTCCCCAGACCTGTTTTCGAGACTTTGGAGAAGTACGAGAAAACTGAAGACTATACCAATCCGGAATATCAGAAAGCAATGATGGTTATGTACAGGGAGCATCTATGCAGAGCAGATCCATACCCAAAACAACTTGAGGCTGCATTTGCCAAGCTCGGAGAAGCCTACTATGCATTCTGGGGGCCTAATGAGTTTGTGTGCACTGGAAACACGCGGGATTGGAATGTGATGGATCAAATTGGAAGGATCGAGGTACCGACTCTGATCATCGTGGGTAGATACGATGAAGTCTCCGTCGAACATGCGGAAGCGTGTCACAGGTTGATCAAGGGCTCTAAACTGCTAATCTTGGAAAAGAGCAGCCACGTAAATCTCCTAGAGGAAGAGGCGGACAAGGTCATTCAAACCGTGAAAGACTTTGTTCTTGTATGAAATCAAGTTTCGGACATTCGCGGAAGCGCCCCCCTGCTCTAAATGGAAATTCTCGATTAAGGTAGAGAATGTTTTGTCGTCATCTTACCGTTAGCTGACGTCAGCTCCTCACTTTTTCTCTTTCAGGACAACAAGTTTATTATTTAATTTCAAAAACCGGACGAGATTACGTATGGCTCTAGAAACTATTCTTTCGTCACTCATACGAATCGTGGGGGAAGAAAACGTGGCTCATGATTTCGTTGAAATTCCGTCCATCCATCTTCAGACTTATGCTGACGTAAATTCGAACAAGAAAGCTATGGCAAAGAAGAAGCTCAGCGTAAGACCGGCAGACATTCACCAAGTTTCGGAGGTTGTCAAGGAGGCGAGAAAGCAAAAGATAGCCGTGATCCCAGTTGGAGGCTCGACGACATTCTTCGTAACTGGAGGTCCCGTACCGGTCGCGGATGAGTCTATAATTGTCGATCTGAGACGATTGGATAAGATATTGGATTTCGATGAGAAAAACGGCACCGTGACCGTTGAGGCTGGGGTCACAGTTCAAAAGTTAAAATCATTTTTGGAAAGTCGGAACTGGTGGCTACCTCATCATCCCGAGAGTTACGTAAATGCAACGGTTGTGGGAGCCATTTGCAACGACGGAATCAGTCCGTACTCCACAAAATATGGCAGGCCAGCGGAACAGGTTACCATGATAAAAGTTGTCCTTTCCGATGGACAGACCTGTACGATTGGCAACAAGACACTTTTTGATAATGCGTTCATGCTAACGAGGCTCTTCCTGGGTATAAACGGATCGCTGGGGGTGATAGTCGAAGCAACCTTCAAGGTCTATCCTGCGCCGGAGTCCCGAGCTAGGTCGCTCTACGGATTTTCAACTGCAACAGATGCCTGCGAGGCCGTCAAGGAGATAAATCGGGCCGGGTTGAGTCCAGAAGTCGTTATGATGCCAAGCAAGGAGAGAATATACAACGAAGCTCTCCTCCCTATCCTTTCAGCTGTTGATGTCTCGGGTGTTCTGGAGGGGAAGGAGATCTACGTTTTCGTTGGATATGCAGGGAGCAAAGAAATAGTTGAATTCTCGTTAGCCCAAACGGAAAAGATTGCGAAAGGGAGGAACGGGGACAAAATCGATTCACGAGTGGCAAACTCTTACTGGTCGAATCTAACCGAAATTGGAGCTGTGGTGTCTCCCCAGATGGCGACTATCTACAAATCAAAGAAGTACCAGAGCTCGCGCGGTGGAATCTCTATTTCCCACCTGCCGCAGTTTCTAGACCTAGAGAAGGAATTGGTTCCGAAGAACGGAGAGATCGTGGACGATGGGGTTACGTCTTACGTATTTCTCCCGCAACTCGACGCCGATCCCATATGCGGGATTCTCCTAGACGATTCGAATCAGGAGAGCGTGAATATTTTCAATCGCTGGCTGGACGATGTTTCAATGCTGAATAAAAAACTAGGCGGAACGATTGCGGCAGTCGGCGGAACCGGAACTATGCTTCAGCATCTAGTTGGAATTGAGATGGGTGATTCACTCTCTCTCGCCCACGCTATCAAGAAAGCTATCGATCCCGATGGGATAATGAATCCGGGAAAAATGTAATTGTGTCTATGCGATGGTAAACTCGATTATTCCCTTGAGTAATCGCTGTTCCGGCCAAGGCATCACGCATTCCTGTAAAAGGTTATTAGACTGCTAAATTACCGCCTGATTTTAAGATATGAAAAAGATTAGCGGAAAAGCAGTCTCACGGACTACCGCGGTCATTGCAGTAATTGTTGTAATCATCATTATCGCGGCCGGGGCTTATCTCGCTGTTTCGAGCACTCATTCTATTTCATCAACGACGTCTTCGACATCCTCAACTTCTACAGTATCTTCTTCTCCGGTAAGCTCTTCTTTCGTGACCTCGTCATCTTCGACGTCTACATCCACTTCACCAAGTTCATCGACTACAAATTCGAGCTTCCCCTCGCAAATTGTTGTAGATGACGCGGCTGAAGTTGACAGTCTTGACGCTGGAGTATCGCTCGCCTATGGAGAAATCATCATCTTGAATTGTCAGCTTCCGCTAATTTTCTTCGGACAGTATTCTAACGGTACCGCAAATTACAACCAATTCATTCCAGTTCTTGCCAGCTCGTGGAGTGAAAGTCCGAACGGAACCACTTACACTTTCAATATGAGAAGTGGAGTCTACTTCAACAACGGGAATCCCTTCAACGCCTACGTCGTCTGGTACAACATATACAGGGACATGATCATGAACCAGGCGATTGCCTACGAATTATATACGTATTTCACCCCCTCAGGCGTGACGGCTCAGGAAGTAAATGAGCTCAACTCTTCTACAAACACTCCTAGTCCCAGTCTCCTTTCTGTAATGGAAAACGAAAGCAACTCTGTAACCGTTGTAAATTCCACTGCGGTCGAATTCCACCTGACCAATGCGTTCGTCTCCTTCTTGGATACGATTACGGGCGAACCTTGGGAGTTTGTCGACCCGTATGTCGTCGAGCAAAACGGTGGTGTAGTCGCCAATACGCCTAATACGTGGATGGCGGTAAATGGAACGAATATCGGGGATGGCCCCTACGTAACAACGGCTTACGTTCCTGACGGTTACGTTACGATGTCAGCGAATCCCAACTATTGGGCGCAGAATTTGACCGGAAGTGCGACGAACTATTTCATTAAACCAGCTCATATTAAGACCGTAATCCTGAATTATAAACCAGACGAGCTTACAAGGGAGCTCGACCTAGAATCGAACAAGGCACAGCTGGCGACGTTATCTTTCTCGGATGTGCCCAGTGTTCTGTCGACTGACAAGAACCTTATCGTGCCGAAGGTTGGGATTAGTGCCAGCGACGAGTTCATCTTCATGGACACTTACCACGCTCCACTCAACAATACGCTAGTTAGAGAGGCTATCGTTGACGCGATAAATATCTCCGAAGTTAAACAGATTGTATTTGACGGATACTTGCAACCTTTCGCCGGACCCGAGCCATACGGGCTTCCAGACTACAACACTTCCATCACGCCTCCCACTTACAACGTGACTCTTGCCAAACAGCTCCTAGCGAAAGCAGGATATCCGAACGGCGCCGGGATACCCTCGCTCAATTTTGTCTACATATCGTCGGGCTACATCGCTCAGATGGTGCAATTGCTGGAGTCCGATCTCAGCCAGATCGGGATTACCATTGTTCCCCAAGGCGTAACGTCAAACACCCAAGCTTCACTCGCGGCGCTGAATGGCACCGCCGCTAATGCGCCGGATCTCATAGCCAGCGCTTGGTTGTACTGGCCGGATTTTTCAAGCTACGAATATCTTGTTTCGAACATTTCTGGATTTTACCTTTTCTACAATAACCAGACTATCACCAACCAAATTCTTGTTAGCAATTCTCAACTAAACCCAAAACTGCGTGCCGTAGAAATATCCCAGATTCAAGGGGAAATAAAACAACAGGCCCCTGTCATATGGCTTGGCAATGATATAGACGTGTTCGGAGAAGCTCAAGGGTACGGCATTGGAGTGATGAACGATTGCATCTCTGGAGCTTGGTATAATGCCCAATTTTACAGTTTTCCATACAACTCTATGTACTACACCTGTAATCCCTCGTCGTAGCCAGCAATGAGACAATTTTCCCGGTTTGAAACGCCCCAGTAAAAATAGCGGTCTGTGAAAAGTGGGCATTCCGCAAATCTGGAAGTCATAACCGTCTAGACCCTCACAACAGTAGGCTTCTTTAGCCGATAAAGTTGTGTACGCCGACAGAATAAATCCGGAGAAGAACCTTCCACGAATCTTCAAAATTCAAAAGAATTCAATCCGAAGCTTGTCAAGAACGTACTAGTTCCGATGCGCGATGGAATTCATCTCGCATGTGATTTAATCATACCCGAGGAAGAAGGAAGATATCCAGGTGTTCTCATCTATCATCCTTACAGAAAAGATGATCTTAGCATTGCGAATAACGATGCTCTCTACCTCTTTGCCAAACATGGATACGTCGGCATCAGGCTTGATGTAAGAGGGACAGGATCCTCCGAGGGATACAGCACCGAGGAATACTCACCGGAAGAGACTAGAGACTGCGTAGACGCGATAAATTGGTTCGCGAAACAAGACTGGTGCACCGGAAAACTTGGCATGTTCGGATTTTCCTACTCCGGCCAAACATCGATGATTGCGGCTCTCAACGCTCCCGAGTCGCTAAAGGCGATAGCATGCGCGTACTTCAGCGATGATCGTTATGCTGCCGATTGTCACTATTCAGGAGGCTCGGTAGCACCCTTCGTAGACTACGCGGTTTACGGCCCGTTCATGACTCTTCGTGAAGCTTTGCCGCCATATCCTGAGTACAGCGGAGAAAGCTGGGAAGCGATGTGGCGGGAGAGACTTGAGAAAAGCAGGCCCTGGGCGATATCATGGTTAGAGCACCCACTGGAAGAAGATTATTGGCATCCTGGATCAGTAAAGTATCATTACGACAAGGTCAAGGCTGCCACATTTCTGATAGACGGTTGGCGGGACGGCTATCCAGGACCGGCACTGAGAATGTATCAGAACTTGAAGGTACCAAAGAAATTGCTTATCGGTCCGTGGCTGCATACGCGTCCCGATACGGGTATTCCCGGGCCCAAGATTCGAATTTATCATGAGATGATAAAATGGTGGGATCGTTGGCTCAAAGGGATCAACAACGGAATCGAAGTGGAACCCCCGATCACGATTTACGTTCAAAAATATGATCCTCCTTCCGCCCTGAGAGACCTGACCTCAGGTTACTGGCGGTACGAAGAGGAGTGGCCCATCACCAGAATGCGCGAGAAGACACTGTACCTTAATCTAGGTGGTGAGCTATCAGAGAAAATTTCTACGGGATCGGAAGACTCCAAGGCCAGCTTCGAGTACAAGGCGCACGTCGGCCTGATGAGCGGTTTATTCAGCGCGACATCTCCGCACATTCTGCCCTTGGACCAGAGACCCGACGAAGCTTATTCATTGAATTTCACCAGCGCTCTGCTCGATCAAGATCTGGAGGTAACTGGGTTTCCCAGAGCACTAATCTACGTCTCTTCAACTGCAACGGTCGCCTCTTTTGCCGTCAGACTGAGCGATGCTTGTGAATCTGGAGCAGTCACTCTCGTGACCAAGGGTGCAATGAATGCAACGAGATGGAAGTCATATTCGGAACCTGAAGCACTAGTGCCCGGGAAAATCTATCCTCTTGAAATCGAACTTAATCCAACATCGTGGATTTTTGAAAGAAATCACCGGATACGTCTCTCCATCTCAAGTAGCGATTGGCCAAATATGTGGCCGACTCCAGATCCGGCTAACAACTCGATATTCATGAGCAAAACAAGACCATCTCATATAATTCTGCCTACCGTATCCGAGAGGGAGACTTGGACGATCGGAGAGCCAAGATACGATGTTCCCGAACCCTTGTACAATCCAGTCGACTTTTACATCAAGCCGGATGAAGCCGAGCTCGTTCAAGACCTTTACAGAAAGGGACTGACACTTCGCACCTCCCACCCAACGTCCATACGACTCAGAGACATCGGTGTAGAAATCGAGGGCATCCAAGAATCAGATGTCGCAGTATCACTTGAGAACCCAGCATGTGCACATGCAAAGGGAACAGAGAAGATTATTATGAAGCGTAGGGATCACGCCATTGACGCCAAGGCAGAAAATCTCCTAACGAGTACGCATGATTCTTTCAATCTCTTGGTCAGTATAGAGATAAAACTGGATGGTTTTCCGTACTACAGTAGAAGCTGGACCAGAATCTTCAAACGAATACTCTCTTGAATTAACTCCGGAGTAGTCAAGCTACTCGATCCGGATTTCACTATGGCGTTTTCGAGATACTCGCTTTGAAACTGACCATCTTAACCCTCTATAAGTCATATCGAAGAAGTCCATGAATGTGGAAGAGCAGAATAATCAAGAGTTTCATTACAGATCTACTCTTTACCGGGGAGGACCCTGTTCCATTCTTCAATATGTCACATTTAGTTGGGATGCTCTTCCTCTGGGCAAAAAGAACGGAATTGCAAGAAAATAGATAACTGTTATTATACTTAGGATTCTTGGTTCAAGAACCGACATGAAGATCAAAGAAATCGAAACTGTCGTCGTTAGTGTCCCCCATGTAGCTCCTATCAGATTCTCTCAGGGCGCTGCATTAGGAACCACGAGAACTTTGATCAAAATCTACTCGGACGAAGGCATCGTCGGGCTCGGTGAAACAGCTGGCGCGGCACCGAAGAATACAATTGATCGAAGTCTAAAGCAGATTCTAATTGGCGAGAGCCCCTTCGACGTGGAAAAACTCCTCGCCAAGTGCAGCGGCTACGATCGATACCAACCGTTCTATACCAGGAACATGCGTGCCTTTAGCGGGATTGAAATTGCCCTCTGGGACATGATCGGCAAAATAGTGGATAGGCCCGTGTGCGATTTATTTGGCGGCAGATACCGTGACAGGGTCACGTTTTCGGGCTATTGGTATCCTAGGTACCAAAACAAAAGTGGTGAAGGAGGAGAATCGACTCCTGAGGAAATAGCTTCCTACTGTGAAACCGCAATTAAGAAATACGGATTCAAGAGGCTCGAGGGGAAGGTTGGCGTCTTTTCCCCGGCATTCGATGTAGAGACCATCGCAACGATCAGAAGCAGTGTCGGAAGGGATATCGAGCTGGGTGTGGATCCTAATGGATTATGGTCTCCGGAGAGTGCCATCAAAATAATTAGAAAGATGGACGAGTTTGACCTCTGCAACGTCGAAGAGCCGTGTCGCGACCTAGTGGCGTGTGCTAATGTAAGAGCTCGCGTCGATGTTCCTATTTCAACGCACTGTCCGCTGATTGCAGAGCTTACAAGACTAGGCGTAGCGGATGTTATGGTATGCGACCCATACGAAGTCGGCGGGATTCTTTCTACGAAGAAACTGTGCGGCGCGGCGGAGCTTCACAATCTTGGTTTCTGGATTCATTCGGCCGCGGAGCTCGGGATTTCCATGGCGGCTAACCTGCACATCGCTGGCAGCTCTCCGCACATCATACATCCGAGCCAAGGAACGTATGAACATCTATCTGACGAGATCATCAAGGGAGGAAAATTCAAGATCTACGGCGGTTCGATCAATGTCCCGAGCGGTCCCGGTTTAGGCGTCGAGCTGGACGAGTCTAAAGTTTCTCGATACCACAAAGTCTTCGAGGAACAGGGTGAGTTCGGTTTTGCTGGGTACGGTACAATCAGCTCAGACTCTGAAAGACCGGATTGGTGGCCATCAATTCCTCAATGGTAAAGCTTCCTCTCTTCCAGTCAATTGCTCGTTGTTGCCAACTCCTCCGAATCTTTTACCAATTCTACACCTGCGGCCTTATGTGATACTCTTCAAAAAGTCCCTATACGTGTTGATGTAAATCTCAGGTTCCTCGAGTTGTGGAGTGTGAGAGCTCTTCTCGAAGATCCTGGCTTTCGAACCCTTGATTCCTTGTTGCAAAACTTCTAGATTCTTCGGTGTAACCTCATCGTACCTACCACAGGTCACCAGGGTCGGAACGCCGATCTCATGCAACGCCTCGGTAACATTCCAATATCTGATCGTACCAACTGGAAAGAATTCATTGGGCCCCCACATTAGCTTGTAGACTAGGCCCGGCCATCCTCTGCGCTTGTTCTCGACCAAAGAGCGGATTACCGGGGGCCAAGGGTCGAGGCGACAAAGATGCAGCTTGTAGACCCGATCCATCGCCCTCAGATATTCGTCATTGTAATAGTCCCCATCCTCTTCATATTTAGTGAGGATGTCCTGAAGATCCTTTGGAAGCTCATTCCTAAGCCTCCACATTTCGGAGGCGCACAATGGTGTGCTCGACGATCCACTTGACACAAGAAGGCTCCGCAAGTTTTGCGAGTACTTGATGGCATAGGCTACGTTGAGAAAGCCGCCCCAGCTATGTCCATAGAGGTGCAAATCGCCCAACTCCAGGCCAGTTCTCACACCTTCTACCTCCTCCACATACCGTTCCACGGTGTAGAGAGACTGGTTCAATGGCTGTTGGGAATTGCCACACCCGAGCTGGTCGTAGAGTACGACGCGGTAACCGTCCTGACTGAGTTTAGACATAGCGAGATTAGATTGATGCGTTCCTCCCGGACCTCCGTGAAGACAAAGGATATTGCCCTTTCGGGGTTCACCGAAGCTCTTGAAGTAAATCCAGTAGCCTAATGTTTTGATGTATCCCTCCGAATACCCGGGAGTGTTGACACTCCTGTATACTTCGCTCATGGGGCGAATGGAAAGGGACAAGTTGCTAAATACTTTTTCTCGCCCGAAGCGCCGAACCGCCACCTACGAGAAGTCGGGTTCATTATTTTAGCATCTCTTGGAAGTTGGCAGCCACTATCCACTCGGCAGTTTTGCATCCAAACTGCCTCCAATCAATTGATTGAAGGAGAGTATGGGTCAGTAACTGACCTAACACGTACTATAGATCTGGTTAAAGTCCAGCCCTACGAAGACCCAGTACGAGGGGTTTTGCCACATGCTAGGATCTCCAGTTATGCATTTGTTGAAAACAGTCGGCCCCACTCCATTCCCTGTCGTCGGAAGATCGTCGTCCTGCCCGAGCCAGATGACCGCGGCGTTCTGCTGCACGTCTCTGGTTATCTGAGATATCTCCTGAGCTCTCAAGGTCGAGTTGAGCTGACTATTACTTTCGATGATTAGATTGTTTATAGTATCATTGTTCAGGTAGAAGAAGGCGCCTAGCTGCTGGTCCACAAGGAATTCGTAACCGCTAAAGTCCGGCCAGTAGCTCCAAGCATCTGCTGCAATGTCAGGGAAACTTGTGTTGTTGCCGCAACAAGTTTCAACAGCTGAAATAAACGTTGAAACCGCCATCGATTGGGGTTGAAGAGTTATGCCAACCTGTGCCAGGTTTGCCAGCAGAATTTGCGCCATTTCCGCTACGTATGCGGTTCCCGTGGGATAGTCGAAGGAAATCGGAGGGAGACCCGCTCCACCCGGATATCCAGCCTGCGCGAGCAAAGCCTTGGCTTCCGTTAGATTATAGGCTGGAGGCGTTATGGAGGTATTATAACCAAAGAATCCAACAAGATCCGGTCCAACTACCGGCGTATTGTACCCTTGGTAGACGGTTTCGCGAATCTCTGTCAGGTTGACAGCAGCAATGATTGCCCGTCTTACTAGAGTGTTATTCAGCGGAGCCTTTTCAGTATCTAGCTGGAGCCATTCAATGGTGCCCCCAGTTCCGAAATTCGGTATGTACAAGTTTGTGCCAGTTTTCAGCACATCCGTGATGTCACTAAGGGCAATCACCGAAGCCTGAGTCTTACCAGATTCCACATCGAGCTCCCTTGTCAGCTCATCAGTCTTGTAGTTGATGAGTACTTCCTTGTAATGAGCTGGTTGCGTCATGAAATTGCCGTTGGTAATATTTTGGGCCCAATAGTTTGGATTGGCTACGAGCAAGGTATACTGGTTGGGGACGTATGTCTGGACTATGTACGGGCCATCCCCGTTATCGCTTCCGTTCACTGACATCCAAGGATTGGGAGTGTTCGCTACGACACCTCCGTGCTGTTCGATAACATATGGATCAGCAAAGTTCCACGGGTTGCCCGCCGGCATTACCTGAAGGAATGACACAAACGGGTTCGTTAGGTGAAATTCCACAGCTGTCGAATTGAGGACGGTTACAGCATTGTTCGGATTTTGCATTATGCTCAGAAGAGTTGTGTTTGAACCCGGTGAATTCTGCGGATTGTCCAAAGAATTCACATCTCCGAGCGTGACCCCAGATATGTTGAACACAAGGTAAAGCGGGGAGTCTATAGCCTGGTTAAGATACATATTTCTGTAGATATTGTACCACGCGACGTACGCGTTGAACGGATCCCCATTGCTGTAATAAACATCATTTCTGAAAACGAATGTGTAAGTTGTCCCGTTGGGACTCTCTGTCCATGACTTGGCCAAGACCGGAACGAACGCACTATACCCACCTGTTTGATTGAAGAACAGAAGAGGGAGGAAAGCATTGGAACAGATTTCTTCACCTTCGCCGCTAATCGCAACACCTACATCAAGGGAATCCGGGCCGCCAGGTTCATCAACGACAAACTCTGAAGCGGATGTACTGGTCGAAGATGAGGATGTCGATGAAACTACTGAGCTTGAAGTAGTGCTGGTGGTTAAACTCGACGTAGGAGAAGAACTGACGATTGATGACGTAGATGATGACGAAGATGTCAAAGTACTCACGGGCGCTCTGGTTGCAATATAAGCGGCGCCGATCAATATTACTAGGATAACTACAACAATCACTACAATGCTGACAGTTCTTGATATAGCGGTCTTTCCAACTTGCACGTGTTTTGCTGATAATCGCGAGATATTAAAACCTTCACTGAAAAACGTGCTTAAGGTAGCTGAAGGAGGTACTGTCCACTGCCGGTAAGGTTACTGATTTGCCCTTGAAGAGAGGACACATCAAGCTTAGGGCGGAGTTAGCGCCCCCTGCAACACCGCTCCCGCCATCTAGAGCAAGTTGCGCGGGCAAGACTTCGTCCATCGTCTGCTAAAGTGGGGCATGTCGTTCAACTTCACTTCAAGATCCGCGATAATATGGAACGAATCTTTCTTGCTTTCTGTCACGACTTTTCCTTCTACTTCCACTTTCATTCCCTTCCTTTCGATCACAGATAGGTCACTTGCTTTGACTATCACATCTCCGAAATCCATCAGCGAGGCCCGACCATCCATTGTCCACCGGTTAGTGTAAGTGCCGATATTCTCGGGAAGGACTATGCGAATTCCCGAGCCTGCTGTTACACCCGTAGTTCTTCCATATACATTATTTATCAGCTTCCACTCTGATTCTGTTTGAGTTGCTTGGACGGTCGTCGGATATCCTAACGCAGGCTGAAATTTTGGTTCCAATAGGTTCCGTTCCTGTTTTGGCAGCACCGGAAGAACGAGTCGTGACCGATGAGCGGCATCCCTGAAGATAATATTAGTTGTCTCATACGGTGAGGGCCAAATATCAGGCCAGTCTGATCCTGAAATTGCGAGTCTTATCTTGTGCCCTTTTTCAAATACCCAAGACGTGGCATCGAGTTGGATGTCGAGCTCATATATTTTACCGGGCTCGAGCGACTCTGGCTTCTCAAAGGAATTTCTCCTAGTTGCGTTCAGAATGCCTTTGGACACCAATACTGAAGTGCCATCTTGTGTGACATCGCAGAGACGTGGTACGAAAAAAGCGACTTTTGCCGTGGAGGAGACATAAATTATAACGTGGGAAAAGCCCAAAATTTCTACTTCCTCTTTCAGCGGTTCTGTGTCATAGACCAGAGAAAGTGCATCGTCAGTTCTTTGATCATCTGCCATCACAAACGGACGTCCACCATACCACGGGCCTCCATCCATGCCCACTGCTGGACTATACTCAAAGGAATCATAATCGGAGCTGGATGCCGTGACCGCGTCTTTTCTAAGAGCTCGTTCTTCCCGGAGATACCAAGTTAGGAATTCAGTTCTGGCAGGAGGCCACTGCTCCTCATAACGCCAGTATCCCTTGGTTGACTTTCTTATCCTGGCAGGACGAGAGAACTGTTGGACGTACACTGTTACTGGAGGCTCTTCCATTATTCCCGACTGTTCATCGTTCAACCAATAACCGAACCACCGCACAAGTTCTCTAGCGAAATCGATATTTGGACCGGGTATTGCAATATCGGGGGTCTGATGTGGCCACGGTCCCATCAGAAGCTTTTTAGGCACTTTCAGGTTGGCATAAAGTCTCACCATCGCATTTACGAAATGATCCATCCACCCACCTATTACGAAAGTAGGGCAGACTATCTGATCATATCTTCGACCCACACACTCTTTCCAATAGGGTCCGTCGACCTGCTTATCCAGCCATTCTAAGATGTACGGAGTGTTTTTTTCAAGATGCTCTTCCCAAATTCGCAGCCAATCTTCACCGGAATATTCGGGATATGGTGGCAGTGCATTCATCCCGATCATGGCACAGGGATATGTCCCGGTGCTGAGCAGTCCCCTCTTTGCCCCTCCGCGATATTGGTCGCCGTCAGCATATCTATCGTCCGTCGCATACATGGGCGCGATTGCCTTGAGCGAGGGAGGTTGGGTGAGGGCAACCTGAATGGAAGTATAACCGCCATATGAGATCCCCCACATGCCGAGTTTGCCATTGCTCCAGCTTTGTTTGGCTAGCCATTCGATGGCGTCGTACCCGTCCTGGTGTTCAACGGGGGGATATTCATCGGTAACGTACCCTTCGGAAGCGCCTGTTCCTCTAATGTCGAGCCTTACGCCGCCGATTCCTCTCTGAGCAAAATAATGATGAATTGAATGTCCGGGAGTTGTTCGGTCATCTTTCCGATAAGGAATATACTCAAGGATGGATGGAAATTTTCCTTGGACATCAGGCAGAAAAATGTCCGCAGCGAGACGAGTTCCATCTCGCATGGGGACCATGACATTCTTCAGAGTTTTGACATTGTAGCGCGGCATAAGCCAATCTGGATCAGGGCACATTGAGATGGATACTTTCTATTTTGTGCTTTATAGATATTGACAAATTTTGCAATATCTCAAACGATGTTAAGAGAATTCTGAAGTGGATCATATAGCAAAATATCCGTCATTTTAATTTGAGTTTCGAGGATGGATTTTATAGGATCAAGGGTCTCAATATGTATTACAAGTTCCATAAATTCAAGGTGGGCTTCAAGAAAACTCATAATATTTCTTGGCGGGCCCCGGAGCAACGAATGATGTGAGCCTTGTTCTGTCGAAAGTTTCGGATCTAGAAATTCCAGTTCTTTTTACAGTCGGCATAGGTCTCGCAAAGTCTGGTGATACCAGCTTATTTGTCGAGGCTTACCACCGAGCGACTTGTGGATGAGCTAGATCAGAGAGGATGGCCTTTGTAAACGAAAAATCTTCCGATTTCTCTATTTGTTGCCACGGCCGCTTCGAATTTCTGAAGGTATCGATTAATCGAAAGGATAAATAAGACGCTTTAAGAGTGTCTTCGCAAGAAAAGCATTCGCGATTTCGAGGTCTGTAATTGACATTTTCAATATCATCATGTAATCGTGAAAGCATATCGAATTTTAGCGTTAAACTCCTGCAGAGTTGAGAAATTGGCAGGCG
>JASHPQ010000001.1 GCA_030037995.1 Nitrososphaerales archaeon
TAATCCCATCGTGATATTCGGCAGATTCATTCACGGTCACAAGTGATTGGTACACCGTGTAGGTCAGCCAGTTGGGCCAAGGCAGCAAGTCAACGGAGTACAGCTGGTTCAGGTCATCCGCTGGCCAGAGCCATTCATCAATTACGAGATTCTGTCGGAAGCTGGAAGATAACGAGGAAGATGATGTCTCGGAGCTGCTCATGGTTTGAGATGTGCTACTCGCAGATCGGGTTTGGGATGACGAGGTTGAGGTCGAAGGCTGGCTCGCACTTGTTGACGACGAGGAGGATGCTGTCACGGAAGTCGAAGGTGTGGAGCTCGTTACTGCCGAGCTGCTAGTGGAAAACGCAGTAGTCGAGGTAGATTGTTTCATAGAAATAAAGACACCGGCAACTAATATGATGATAATGACGACGACAGCCACGCCAATCGCAAGCGTCCTTGTTATCGATTGAATACTTCTCTTTCGAAGGAACTGCAACAAACTGCATTCCTGTGGCCCTGGTGAGGTAAGATAAGCATTTCGAATTAGGGTATGCCAAGTGGAGGATAAGCGTATACTGTGTGGGAAACTGCTCTATGGAAAGAGATAAGATTCATGTCTGAATACTTAGGGCGTAGAGAGATAAAATAATAGCGCGCGCAGCAAGCTGAACTATAACGCTCATACTCCCTCCTGCCAAAACCCAGAGCGGAATGATGATCTTCGTCAAGAATACTTCAACTGGTACGATTACCGGGACAGCGGGAGGAACCGACACGATTGAGAGTACCAGCTCGAAGACACTGGGAAAGCAGTACGATAGTTTGGAGCTGATATCAAACGACACAAGCGAATGGTACATCCTGTCGGGCGTAAAATGCGGGGCAGTAATTTCCTGATGAGAAGGAACTAATTCAGAAGTACCGACACTCGGAGTGAAAACGGAATGTTGACTCATCTAAACGAAAAGAGAGTGGAAAGAAAAGAGAACGGAAAGACGCAGTGAGGCAGTAGTCTACGCTAATAGGAAGGATTGCGGCTACCGATTACATTTGTCAATTCTGACTTTTCGAGTGCAATAATCCAAGACAAGTCTGGTCTGGATGAGGGCTTCGATGCCGATCAGAATCTCATCGAGGCCTTTGAACGTCTCCACGAACCCATCGATTTTCATTTCTATGTGGGGAATTCTAATTGTAGCATAGCAGCCTCTTGATCTTGAGGAGGAACCGTCTGCAAGTAATATACTTCTTTTTTCATTAGAGAGTTTGTTTAGACTGAGCTCCCAAAAAATGCCGGTGGGAACGGAGAGGAACCCTTGATATCCACTGTCGATTATCGCACTAACAGTGCCATTCGACGGATAAACACTTCTCAACAACGGATTTTCAATTACAATTTGCACCGACGGTGTTAGATCCAGAAAGCCGCTCAAGAAGAGGAAGACCTGCTACGACCACGCGGGCCAAGTCGCACTACCGGCGACAGCTTCCGGGATGAAGTAATCCTGACAGAACGCGGGTCTACCTTCAATTGCTCTAGTTTCTGCGTCAAAGAGCTAAGATTATCAGCCTCCGCTATCGCGTGCCCATTTCTCACGGCTCTAAAAGTTTGAGCAGGAGAAGGAAGCTCAATATCATCCAGCTTATCTCGAAGGCTTTGCTCTATCAATCCCGAGATGGCACCTTTCTTATTCCCATAATAATCATTGATGGCCCTTCGGAGCCGTTGAACTGTTTCGTCCGAAAGCGAAATAGTGAGATTAACCACGTGGAAATATATACGTAATATATACATAAAGATTACGTATTTTTTGGCGGGCGGAAGAATTTTCACATCATACTTCGACATCAAACAGTTAGATACGCCAATAGTACCGTAGAAGGTCGGGTATCTTCCACCTGAACCGCGGAGATTAGTTCTGGCTTCCACGAGATCGACGCCGCTAACTCGACGAGAAATAGCTCTGATACGATTTTTTCTCTGGTTCTGGCCAAGAGCGTCGCAGCTTCTTTGCTCTTTTGCTGCGTTGACGTATCCATGGCAGCAATTAATAGACTTGTGTCGATGTAATTCATCTGAAATCCCTATCAAGCTTGACTCCTGCGAAATTTAATTTGCCAGCAGAGTCCAAATTTTGGATGATTTTGACTAGTTTTCCCAAGCTGTTTGAGCTCTTCTTGAGAGTCAAGCCCTCTCTTCATCAATTCTCGAATTGCTTCGCTCCGGTTTGAATACAATCCGGTCTTTACGAATAAGTCGATTGTCTCTAGAGTTTCTCGATTCAGCCTTACAGGAATAGTTTCGGTCATTTGTCTACGTATGCGGATACGTGTATAAAGGACAAGCCGCAAACCTGACTCCCGCCTAGACAGGAGTTTACAAATAAATTTCGATCTATCTAGCCATAATTCTACCCGCGGGTTGTGGGATCCTCACACGAATTTGACTAGCAAAAATCGTGTGAAAAAGCCTTTCCTTCCGAACTAGTCCTGGTTCATTAAAATTCTGTATTGCAGCTGGCTTGTTGCAGGGCCGGAAAGACCTTTGGAGCCGGTGACCTCGTTCGGATCTGTGCCGAGATACGCGTTTCGAATGATAATCTTCTAACTTTTGTCGGGTTGCAAAGGAAATCTGCTCCGAATGGAAGGGGGTAACGCTCCGTAGAAAAATGCCTTGTCCTCCTTACTCAGGACCTTCAACAAGTGAAGGCACGCAAGGAAGATCCCGGCACCGAGGATCGTATAAGGAGCGATCGTCCACACCTTGCTTGAGAAAAATCTCGTCAGTCCCCAGATCACGAGAAAAGGGATCGTAGCAGATACCGACGCTGTCAAGTAAAACCTCCCGCTGTCCAGCTTCCCAAGAAAGCCTCTTGCAAGATACCATCCAGCAAGCATCCCGATGATCGCCGATACCGACCTCGCGATGGCAGCTCCCACCAGCCCTAAATGCGGCACGAGGAAGACGGATAGCCCGAAAATGGTCGCAGCAGTTATGGCGCTGATCTCGAACACCTGAAGCGTATTCCCCTTTGCCTGGAGAATGGAATA
>JASHPQ010000043.1 GCA_030037995.1 Nitrososphaerales archaeon
TCGCTTCTGGATATCGTTTGGAGAGTTTTCTCTTCAATCGAGCTATAAGGATCTGCAGATCCCTGTCCGAATCTATCACATCTTTGTCGAGCACCGCTACCCAATTGCCATCATATTTCTTGACAAGATTCTTGTAATTTCGACTGAGCCATTTGGTATTCTCCTCGGCTTTTGCAATCAAATCAACGGTAGCCGCATCGCGGGCTGGGAGGGAGATCTCAGCCATTGTTCTTGGATAATTCCATCCGTTATTATTTAAGCCCAGTACGAGCCGTTCGAATACTTTGATAGACTGTCGCGAGCTTTTGTTAAAATCCTCAATAGTCCATACGAGAAATTGATCCAAGTTGAAAGAAGAAGGAGGATGGGAGGACCTTTCCGATTGGTACGATACAAAGCAGGGGGACACTGGGGACCTCTGGCATCGGGCCCTCATAGATCCTCCTCTCTTGCGCTTGATCGGAGATGTCCGGGATAAGGACGTCCTCGACTTGGGCTGCGGGAACGGGTATCTTTCTAGGCGGCTTGCGAGAAACGGAGCGAGAGTGACCGCGGTGGACTCCTCCCAGCGGATGATCGAGAACGCGAGAAAGCACGATCCCCACGACGAACTGGGCATCAAGTACATTTTGTCCAGCGCCGGCAGCTTAGATTCTATCAAGGAAAACAGCTTCGACCTCGTGTTTGCGAATATGAGTCTCATGGACATCGAGGATGCCGAGGGCGCGGTCTCCGAGGTGGGCCGGGTCCTGAGGAAGGGCGGGAGGTTTGTTGCCAGCATCTCCCATCCCTGCTTTGATAACGGCTCGAACTCCGGGTGGGTGACGGAGCGAAATTTCTACGAAGCAACAGTCTACCGAAGAATTAGGGCGTACAGGAAACCATTTCCTGATGAAATTCCCTGGAAGCTGCCACAGTCCGATGAAAAAATGTTCACGACCGCCTTCCACAGGCCTCTGAACTGGTACGCTCGAGTACTTGCGAAATCTGGACTTGCAATAAGGTCCCTTGAAGAGCCGGAACCGACAGAGGAGCTTATCGAAAAGGATCCAGACGATGCCCCGGGCTTGCTCGAAGTGCCTCTGCATCTCGTTATCGAGGCGGTGAAAATCTAGGGCTGCCGCCATCTCGCCTTGAACGCAGCGAGGGCGAAGAAAAAGATCGTAAACCCCAGAAGCACTGCCCAGCTCACGATTAGCTGATCCTTCGGATACGATTGCAGTCCCAGGATGGATTGCATGAGGATCGAGAGGTGGGTCGTGGGGACGAGATACGCGAGAAATCTGAAGCTCGAAGGGATCACCCGAATCGGATAAAAGACCGGGGGAACTACCGTCAAGAGCGTCGCGACGAGCGAGGTGACGGAGAAGGCACTCCTGCTGCGGAGTATGAAAGTCGAAAGGAAGAAGCCGAAGGCGGAGGAGAAAAGCCACGCAAGGAGCATCACGACCAGCGCGAGCGGGAAACTCCAAGTAATCAACCGCAGGTATCCAAATAGACAGATCAGTACTGCGAGCGACGGCGTGACGAAGGTAAGTTCGCCTAAGCTCAATCCGATCATGTAATCGACAGCTCGCAGCGGTGACGCCACACAAAAGTCCTGGAACTTGAACTGGAGCCGGTTGAAGGTGGCGTCAGCTCCGAGAAACAGTCCGGCACCGACGAGGATCGAAATTGTCGCCCCTATGAGTCCGTACGGTACGTAGCCCGCGCCACCGACGACGAACAGGAAGAAGAGCACCGTGAAGGGGGTCGTCGAGCTGAACACTATAAAACCGGGAGAGCGAATTACCACGAGGATGCCAGTGTAGTACGAGAGCGCACCGATCGCTCTAATCCGAGCAGAAAGGCTATGCCTCCTCGGGCCGAATGGAATTTTTCCTGCCTCTTCTTTCGCTCTTCCTTCTTCCTCAACTGTCACCAAATCGAATCAGTACTCCTTCTGATCATCGCGGTCCTCATCATTCTCTCCCTCACCGACGAGATCGATGAACACGTCGTCCAAGCTTACCGGCGAGACATTTGCCCTCGCTCTCCGTTCGATCGCGAGCGACGCGAGCCGGCTGGCGCGTTGTTCGTCGGTGAGCACCCTGTAATTTTCGCCCACTCGCATCACCTTTCCAAAGGAGTGGAGTTCCTCCTCGTAAAATCCTGACGAGATATCGACGCGCACAGTCTCACTGAGAGAGGACTTTAGCTCCTGCACTGTGCCGACCTTCAAGAGGCGTCCCTTCGAGACGATAGCGATCTTGTCCGAGATCGATTCTGCCTCGTCAAGGTAGTGCGTTGTCAGGAGAATCGTCTTTCCCGCATGCTTCAGGTCGACTATCAACTTCCACACCGCCCTCCTTGCAACGGGGTCGAGACCGATGGTCGGTTCGTCCAAGAAAATCAGCTCGGCCTCGGTTGCCAGCGCCATCGCAACGAGTGTCCTCTGGCGTAAACCGCCGCTCAGCTCATCCGAGTGCGTTTTTGCGTACGGCGTGAGACCTAGAGTGGAGAGCGTTTTTCTCGCCTGCAGTCTCGCATCGCCGAAGCGCCAGCCGCGCGATGTGAGGCTTAGCATCACGTGGTCATAGGGGGTCAGCGACTCGAATGTCCTCATCTCTTGCGGTACTGCAGCGATCCTCTCCCTGACTTCGATCGTCTGTGTAACCGCGTCGAATCCCAGCACCCTGATACTCCCTGATGTGGGCTTTAGTTGAGTTGCAGCCATGCGGAGGAACGTGGTCTTGCCGGCACCATTTTTTCCGAGAAGGGTGAATATCGTAGCTCGCGGGATCGAAAGTGTAATGTCTGCAATCGCCGCCCTCGATGACTTGCCGTAGGTTTTCGAGAGGGAAACACTCTCTATCGCGACATCAGAAGAACCGACAAGCCGCTGCATGGAGCAAGTTGGATTTTGCATCAATTGAGAAAAGGATTGTCGTTCAGGTTGTAGGAGGGATTGTCCAATTACTTTCTAATTCACGAACAGTTCAGTGCTCCTGCAAGAAAGCATTTTAATTGATGAGCTTCGCGGAAGTGAACACTTTCTTTTCGCAAATTCGTGGAGAGTAGCTCCCACTATGGTAGTCATAAACTTCGATGAAAAGTTCCGGCGTGAGATGGTGCGAGCAATAGAAGATGGAATCACGAATTTGTGGGGAAAAGACGTTGCACAGGTAATCTTTTACAACTTTTCAAAGGACACGAAATTGGGCAAGGATGAGATTGTTCGCAGGCCCGACCTCTTTGAAGTCACCCTTCAGAAGATGTTTGGAGACGCAGGTTCTAGGTCAATCACCTCGATCATCATCAAAGAAATCTACGATCACTTTCAGCTTAACAGGAAGGAAGTTCCGCCAGTCCACGACATTGAATATGCAATACGATTAGCTTGGAAGGCCAGAAGCGGGCTGACCGATGGCTGCTGAAAGCAAAGATCATTATATTGGTCATCCAATAGCTTTTATACCAAAGATCTAGACCCGCATATCCTAGTGAAGGACAATGTCCTCCTCTCTGGTTGCACTTGGCCTTTCATCAGGTTTCAGGACCCCTGACTTGATAGCATCAGATGCGAGGCTCGTTTGAGTGTCGCTACAACTATTCTTGATTTGGTATTTTATTATCGGGTTTCTCTTGGGGAACGGCATGCCGCACTTCGCGTTTGGTGCTGCGGGAAAGATCTTCCGGAGCGCCTTTGGTCAAAGGTCGTCTCCGAGAACTAACATACTTTGGGGGTTATCCAACTTTGTTCTTGCTACGATTATTGCTGCTGGTCTGGTCGCATTGAATCTGTACAGTAATTATGCATGGCTGGCGCTTCTCGTCGGTTTCTGGCTAATGGTGCTCATGTTTGGAACTGGGATCAAAAGATTCTTGAATGAACCTGAAAAACCCACTGCCTGAACAGTGGCAATTTGCCACATTTATTAGCCGGGAAAATTAGTAGGCACCGTTCAAGATTGACCAAGGATGAAGGCCTCGCAGAGATGTGTGATATGCGTGGTTTGCTGTCATTCATGGTTCTTTGGTTGCTTTCTTCCCGGCCTATGTATGGACAGGAACTGGCTACTGAAATCGGCAAGCGCAAGGGAGAGAAGCCCAACCCCGGGACAATCTATCCCGCCCTAAAAGAGCTCAACAGTCGAGGTTTGATCAAGGGCCGATTGGAAGGTCGCAATACGGTGTACGAACTGACGCCTGCGGGAAAGGCAAGCCTGGCAACGGCCTTGGAGTACTTTGAACACGCTTTTGGGGAGATTTTTCGTTCATCTCCCAAGGTCCGAAGGAGACTCCAAATGGCGAGTTAAGTGGAACCGAATTCAGCGCCTAAATTGAATTTTTTCAAGACCTCCGTTGGCTGCTCCGGCAGCCTCTAATTAACAACTATAATCAACGGCGGAGTTTGGCTGCAAACGGACGGAGAACAGCGACCCACAGGAAGTGCTGTCACGGGTAGGGCCGTGGCAGCACTCGTTGCGGCTCGAGCGGTGTACGCCATAAACTGGTTGAACGTGGGCGCGATCTACTCACTAATGGAGGCTGACTTGAAGGGCGGGGTAGCGGGCCTCGGGACGCTGACCTCCAGCTTCTATCTTGGAATCGGTTTGTTCCAGGTACCGGGTGGGATCCTCGCGGCAAAGTGGGGCCCGAAAAAGGTAGTCACGATTGGCATTATGATCTCTTCACTTTCTGCCGCGGGCGTATCCCTGACCACCCAAATAGCGGAGGCTGCGATCCTGCGGTTTCTCGTCGGGGTCGGGATGGCGTTTGTGTTCTCGCCGTCGATCGTAATCGCTGCGAGCTACCTCGGGCAGCACCGCTCGGGGATCAACGTGGGCCTGTTCAACTCGACCTACAGCGTCGGCGGGATCTTCGGGCTGTTCGGCTGGACCGTGATTGCGTCGATAACCGGATGGAGGGCAAGCATCGCATTGAGCGCTGCCATCGGCGTGATCAGCGGGATCCTCGTAATCTTCCTCGTACCGGACGAGCACGATTTCTCCTTCAAGGTCGAGCGAAGCAAGCTTGTCTCCATACTAAAGGACAGAAGATTGATCTTGCTCGGAATCGGGACGCTCAGTCTGACGACCGGCAACAACCTGATCTCCGCGTTCATGACGTTCTATCTTCACTCCAGCCTGGGAGTCGCGTTGGTCCTGGCGTCGCTGGTCGCGGCGCTGCTCATCGCCATGCCGATACTCTCCGCCCTAATTGGAGGGAGGCAATACGACAAGCTGAAAAAACCCCGATTGTTCATGCTCGCAGCGGATCTGGGCATGGCGGGGGCGCTCGCGATCTGTGCCGTACGGAGCTTCTACGCGGCCATCATCGGTTCAGTTTTTGCAGGACTCATATTTGGCGTGGGGCTCACGACAGCGTTTGCCGCGGCGAAAGACCTCAACAAGGAGCCGAAGCAGTACGATACTCTCGCGATCTCGTGGGTGAACAGCCTGTCGCTCTTTGGAAACTTTGGACCGCCGCTCGTCTTCTCCTATTTGGCCGTCTCCTTTGGTTATTCGACGGGGTGGTTGGCAGGTTCTGGAATGGTCCTACTGCTTATGGTCCCGCTGTTGTTCACGGTCGAAGGAATCCGGAGAAGGCCCATTCAAGGCGAGGGAGGATGAATTCGGAAAGGCTTGGGTCCGCGCTGACTAAAGCCCGCCATCGGACCTTGGATCTCTTTCTCCTTTCTGGGCCATGCAAGCTTATAGCACCATGTTCGCTTTGCAAGCGACCATGACTGGCGACATCCGGGTCGGCGTAGACGTTTCGCTGACACCGATGGAAGCGTTCGATGGGTTCGTAGATGAGCTCGCAATCGCGCTGGAGAAATGTGGGATGAAGTTCGAGGCCCGGGCGGGAGGGTCAATTTCGGAAGGGGACGTCTTGGTGGGATCGGTAGAGGAATGGAGGGCGGGGGAAAGGATCTCCATGCTCTGGCGCCCTAAAAATTGGGAAGGGGGTCAGCAGAATAAATTGCTTGTCACATTCTCGGCCAGTAACGGTGGAACGACTGTCACCGTCGATAACCAAGAATGGAGTCGCATTCTTGGAGACGATGGCCAGGAATTACTGGGGTGGTTTGCAAGCGAAGTTGGGGCTCAGCTGCTCAGTGTTTCTGCGCCGATCCGCTTCGGTGACTGGATCACTGACAGGAGCGCCCGCCGACCTTCGGGTGCGCGATCTCGGGGCATTTACGGGAATCCCACGTACCACTGGCCCAATTTTTTCGTGATCTTGGATCAGCTGTCGCTTCGACCGGATGATTTTCTGCTGGAGATCGGATGCGGCGGAGGTGCATTCCTCCACGAGGCCTTGAAGAGCGGCTGCCGCGGGGCTGCGCTAGATCACAGTGTGGACATGATCAGAGTGGCCACCGAAGCCAATCGTGACGCGATCACCTCGCACAGGCTGACAGTCGCAAGGGCAGAGGCAGACAAAGTCCTGCCATTTCCGGATGACACATTTACATGTACGGTGATGACTAGCGTGCTCGCTTTCCTGTCGGATCCGTCGACTACTTTTAGGGAAATGTTCAGGGTTCTCCGGAACGGCGGTCGAATAGTGATTTTTACGAGCACGAAAGAACTCGAGGGAACTCCGGCAGCCCCAGAGCCGATCGCGAGCCGTCTTCACTTTTACGAGGACGAGGAGCTCGAGAAATTCGCCCGGCAGGCTGGTTTCTCGGCAGTTCGCGTGGAACATCCCTCTCTTTTCGAGTACGCCAAAAAGGCCGGCGTGCCGGCCTCAGATCTCCAGCTATTTTCGGGAACCAGCGGTTCTCAACTGCTACTGGCTCGCAAAGACCAGGGGAAATGATATGTATCTTTGAGTGCCCAGATCGCGGGAGGACGAAGGACCTATGGAATTGTTCATCTTCGGTCGCTTTCACGCTCGCGAAGGATGCGAGGAAGAGGTCGCGGCGGCCATCCGCGATGTCATCGGACCGACGCGGGCCGAAGCCGGTTGTTTAGAGCATAACGGTTATCGCTCCACTCGCGATCCACGACTGTTCTTCATTCACTCGAAGTGGGTCGACGAGCCAGCCTTCAATGTCCACGCAGAACTCCCGCATACGGTGCGCTTTATCGAGCGGGTACAACCCTTGATCGACCACGAGCTGGATGTAAATCGCACGAGATCCCTCTAGCTCGCAAAACGGAACGGTGAAAATAGACTGAGGTATTTTGCAATGACTAGGGAACGCGGGCCGGCGTGGAACGCATCACTGCCGATGAGGAAGCAGGAAAGATGGCGGGATCACGCCGCGTTCATGGACGGGCTTGCCGAGGAGGGTTTCATATTTCTGGGAGGGCCACTGGGCGACGGCGAAAGGGCCTTTCTGCTTATTTTCAATGCAGACGGCGAAAAGACCATTGAGACTCGACTTGCCGGAGATCCGTGGACGCAAATGAAATTACTGAAAGTCACCAAAATCGAGCCCTGGGAGATATTCCTGCAAAAGACACACTGATTATTCTACAGACATCAGGAAAAGTTGAGGTCAATGCTGGAACCGGTTGATTGGTTGCTGGAGAAAAACCAGCCCGCGATTCGCTACCGGACGCTGACGGAAATCCTGGATCGGCCCGACGATGATCCTGCGGTCAGAGTTGCTCATCCGCAGATCACCAAGAGAGGCTGGGCGGCAGATATTCTCAAGGAACAACTTCCAGACCTCGAGGGAGACTGGAGCGGTTACTGGCACAACTATGTACTTCTCAACAGACCGAAGTACGTCGCGACCGTGTGGAAGTTTCTCGTGTTGACGGAGCTGGGAGTAAAGGCAAGCAACGAACGATTGATGAAGACGTGCAAGCTTCTCAGCCGCCGGTACTTGAAAGATCGCGAAGATTATCACCTTTGCATGACCGCCAACATTGCCCGTGGATTCCTCCGTGCCGGATACGATGACCATCACCTAGTACGTCGAGCTCTGGACTGGCTCGTCCGCGAACAAAAGGAAGATGGAGGCTGGCACTGCTTCAATTCTCAAAAGGGGACCCTGGATTGCTGGGAGCCCCTCGCAGCGTTCGCAGCTCTGCCTAGATCTCGCTGGAATCGCGGAATCAAGAAAAGCGCGGAGCGCGGTGCAGAGTTTTACCTGGATCGAACTCTGTTCCGGGAGGGGTCGAGAAAGTACGCTCCCTGGTTCCGGTTCCACTATCCCGTTCATTATTACTATGATCTCCTGGTCGGTCTGGAAGTCCTTGGATCGCTCGGCTATGCCGGAGATCGCAGAATGAAATTTGCGTTAGATCATTTGCAAAAGGCAAGAAGAAGCGACGGGAGATGGAATCTGGACGCGGTGCACCCTGATCTGGGGAATTTGAAGGAGTCTGAATACAGCTCCAAAGTTCCCTACGAGCCCTATCCCTCAGTCCCTTTTGCGCTGGAGAAAGTTGGAGCCCCGAGCAAGATGATAACGCTGCGTGCCATGAAGGTCTTGAAAGCTGTCGAGCAAGCAGAATGAACTGACGAGCACCCATTCTTCGAGGATTATGCTTTCCCCTGACAAAAGGGAAATCACACGTGACCGATCAGAGAACTGCCAGCTGTCTTGATAAACTGCTCCACTGCGGTGGTATCACCATTCTGCGGCGGAGTCAGGATTAGTCTGTGAACGCCGATCTTGGAAAATTGCTCGGCGGTGGTCTTGTCGACCGGTCCTCGCGGGGTCACGGTTATTTCTAATTCTCCAAGGCCGGGTCCGCGGGAGTACTTCTTTGCAGCTTCACGCAGACCGGCGATTGAGGTGGCAGCTTCCTCGGGAGTGAGACCGAACCCAAACCAGCCATTTCCCTGTTCCACCGCGCGCCGGAAAGTACCTGGCGAATTGCCGCCAATGACAATGGGCGGATATGGTTGCTGAACGGGATGGGGAAAGGACTGCAAATTACTGAAGGAAACGAAGCGGCCCTGGAAGACGGGCTTGTCTTCGGTCCAGATTGCCTTGATCACTTTCAAGTACTCGTCGGCTCGCTTGCCTCGATCGTGATAGGAGAGACCGAGTACCTCGTATTCGTGCTCCGACCAGCCCACACCGATGCCAAAGATCAGTCTGCCTCCGGAGAGGACGTCGAGGCTGGCAAGCTCCTTTGCAAGGATCAGCGGATTAAACTGCGGCAAGAGGATGATTCCGGTCAACAGACGAATCGAACGAGTGTGGGCAGCGACGAAGGTGAGGGTGACTATGGGATCCAACATGCGAATACCGGAGGGTATTCTGGACTGTTTTTCAGAAAGGAACGGATGCCCTCCTGCCACTATGGTCTCAAATCCGGCTTTTTCTGCAGCCCCAGCTATGAAGATCATTTTTTCAGGATAAGCGTTCGCTCCTCCGTTCAAAGAGCCCAAACCGAACTTGAGAGTAGCTGTCATGACAATTAGTTTCTCCAGAGAAATTTGTTGAAACGTGATCGCAAATATCGGAGATAAGCCTATCTCGGTTTCATTGTAAGTGATGCTGAATAAAAAAGGAGAAGTGATAATTTAAAGCCATGCAGCACCTCGAAATCCCGCCATGGAGAAGGAAAGGATCAGCACGCGGAAAGTTTTCGAACCGGCGCCTAACGTTTTTTCGAATGCGATCAGCTTTGGAAACTTGGTTTTTACAACCGCGAAATCAGGAACGGATGTGAGCGGGAAACTAGCCAGAGGAATCGAAAGGCAGACAAAACAATCGCTAGAGAACATTAAGGAACTCCTGGAGGAGGCGGGCACCGACATGGAACATGTCTTGAAGATTACGATCTACTTGACTACGACGAGAAACTTTGAGAAGATGAATAAGGTATATTCAAGCTATTTCAAAGTGCCTCCAGCGAGAGCGATAGTACTGACAAACGGCTGGGGAGCGCGAAAGCGACTGATCGAGATCGAAGCGATCGCGGGGATGCCATAGAAAAGAAAGGCTATCGGAATGTGAAAAAGATCAACAGTTAATTTCTAGCTGCCCAGCCCAAACCATCGGCCCCACCACCCACATCTATGAGCGTCTCCACTTTCCAGGTCGAAAGGTCAATGACGGCGACCTGTTTGCTAACATCGCAGGAGACATAAGCTTTCAAATTGTCCGGAGTCACGAGAATTTCTTGCGGCTCGGGTGGCACTTCGATCATTCTTTGAACGGTCATAGATTGCAGATCCACGACCGAAACAGAACCAGAAAAAGGATTGGCGACTAAAAGATAGCGTCCATCGCGAGTGGGCGTCAGCCCAAAGCCAGTATCCTTTAACGGAATCCGAGTTTCTACGGCATTTGTCCGCGTGTCGATTGCAGCCACTTCGGGCTTCATCTGATCCGAAGTGAACACCCATCTATCATCCGTCGAGATCGCGATGCGCTGCGCAGTTTCGGAGATTGGTACGACAGCGAGCACGTTCTTCTGGACAACGTCGATGGCGGACACCGTTCCCGCCCCGACGTTGGAGGTATACGCCCGCTTTCCATCGCTGGAGATCACCATCATGTGCGACTCCGGCTCGCCCGTTGGAAGCGAGTCCACGACCTTTTGCTTGATCGGATCGAGGATCTTAATCGAGCGAGGGACCTCGGCGGTAACGTACAGCCTGCCATCCTTGGGGCCAAACACGGCGCAATGGGGTCGGCAGGGTTGCCCTAAATCGATGCTGGCAACTATTTTCTGCGAGTCTAGACCAATAACGTTAACCGTCCTCCCGTCACTTCCCGGCAATCCTACGCCCGAGTCTCCGTAGATCGGCACCCAGGCGAATCGGCCGTCAGGCGAAGCTGCCACCTCGTGCGCGGTCGTTCCTCCCACCGGCACTGCGGTGAGCTCCCGTCCCGCTTCGGGATCAACGATGCTCAGAGTCCGGTCAGCTTTGTTAACGACAAGCAAGAGATCATTGCGAGCCTCTGTTTTCATTTTAAGAACCCCCTTCGCGGCTTCCAACTGGTT
>JASHPQ010000044.1 GCA_030037995.1 Nitrososphaerales archaeon
CAGACTGCTCACCTCCAAGAGTGGCGGAAGAGCTGCGGCACAGCCGTAGCGGTGATGACCAAGGGTGGAGCTCTGGGCATAGGCAACAACGCTCCCGTGACCTCACTAACGGTGAATGGCAGCGTCAGCTATAAAGTAGAGATAAAGTCAGCCAATTACACCATGCAGGCGTACGACTATGCGGTACTGGGCAGCGCTACCTCAACGGCCGGAATTACGATTACTCTTCCTTCTGCAAAAACTGCTCTGGGCTTTCTAGCCTTCATCAAGAAGGTAGACTCCAATCCCCATGCTGTCACGGTAGCTGCGAGCGGATCGGATAAAATCGAAAACAAGGGAAGCACGATTGCCCTAAACAAGCAGTACGACAGTCTCCAGCTAATGTCGAATGGCACGAATGAGTGGTACATCCTGGGAGGATCTGTCTGCAATGCATTCGCCTTTTAGTCGGTAGCTTGTGGCCTCGATTCGAAGGTCACGGCTTCTCTAGCTGGGATGTGACATTCGGTATTACTTTCTCAAGCTCGACTTCGAAAGCTACGAAGATGACCGTGACAGCAATGGGAACTGTCACTGCCACCTTTTCGCGAATTCGTCAAGTCATGAGTATGTTAGTTTAGATTTAGACGCGACAAGCAATCGATGCTCTTAAGAGATCTTGGTCGTAAACTTTATAATTCTGGCATTCATTCCACCCAAAGAAAGCAATGTCCGTTGGAGATGCGACTGATAAATGTGTTCTCGTGTGTCCCGAATCTACAATTGATTCCTGCCTAACTGGCAAAAGCACTGCTTCAAAACCGACTAATCTTAGAAGAAAAATTGGGGAAAGTGGGGATACAAAATTATCGAAATCCTGTTGTCCTGTATCTACGATCGAGTCCGCAAACAGAAGGAACTTCATAAGAAAAGCTGCTCTTGCGACAGCTGTCGCTGGAATTGGAGCAACCGCTCTTGGGAGACATGTGATTCCAGAGTCTTCGGCGAGCCCCGCGTACGAATATTGCTGCTTGTCAGTAAAAGACAATATCTATATAGCAAAATGCACTACTCCCGGCCGTCTCATCGTGAACGGATCTGTTTGCGTGAGCGATGCTGTTAGAGTGGACTACAATGTCATAGGTTCCTCTAACATCGTAGTAGACTCGGCAAACACGTGCAACGGTAATCCCTGTGGTTGGATTGGTTGCATAGGGAATAACGGTCCGAGTGCGGGTCAGCTCGTATTCGGTTGGTGTTCGTGTTCTTCTGCACCTAGGTCTGGAGAGAGAATTGGTTCCCAGCGGAATTGCGATACATACTGTTGTGGTGCCTTTCCGCCAGGCAAGAACCTCCATGGCTTGGATTTCTATACCGATAACAAGAAACGTGTGAGCATAACAAATTGCGGATATGTGGGAATAGGCGTGACGAGCCCCAAGTACCCGCTCGAGGTGAACGGCGACATCAACGCGTTGTCTGGGATATCTGCGACGGAGATGACTTCGGGCGCGTGTGTCTGGGTGGACACCTCCAACTACTGCAACGGCAACAACACCTGTGGTTTTCCCATTTGGATTCATGGAGAAGTTGCTTTTGGTTGCGGCGGTGAAAGGATTGGCTCGCAGCGGAACAACATCACATTCCCCGGCTGTCCCACTGCCTGCCCGCCGGTTTGCTACCCGCCCGGCAAGAACCTACACGGTCTCGATTTCTACACCAACTCCCAGAAGCGAATGAGCGTCACAAACAGCGGCAAGATCGGAATCGGAACATGTTCACCAACCTCGACACTTGAAGTAAACGGTGGAGGAGCTTCGTGCGTTCCAATTGTTGCCAAGGGCGCTTCCGGTCAGACCGCCCATCTGCAGGAGTGGCAGAAGAGCTGCGGCACAGCCGTAGCGGTGATGACCAAGGGTGGGGCTCTGGGCATAGGCAACAACGCTCCCGTGACCTCACTAACGGTGAATGGCAGCGTCAGCTATAAAGTAGAGATAAAGTCAGCCAGCTACACCATGCAGGCGTACGACTACGCGGTACTGGGCAGCGCCACCTCGACGGCTGGAATTACGATTACTCTACCAGCCGCAAAGACCGCTCTGGGCTTTCTAGCCTTCATCAAGAAGGTAGACTCCAATCCCCATGCTGTCACGGTAGCTGCGAGTGGAACTGACACAATCGAGAACAAGGGGAGCACGATTGCCCTAAAGAAGCAGTATGACAGTTTACAGCTAATGTCCAACGGTACAAATGAGTGGTTTATAATGCAGAGTGCCCTGTGCAGTGTAGCCACTTCCTGATTCGCATGTGACCGTAGAAAAAATAGAAATGGAATAAGGACCGGATTCGGAAGTTCAGGAGACAGAGCGCATTATAGTGCCGGTGTGCCTGAGTTCGGAATAGAATATGGTTCTCTATGGTGTCTGCTTCTCAGAGACTAAAGGGA
This sequence comes from Nitrososphaerales archaeon, assembly GCA_030037995.1. GTDB lineage: Archaea > Thermoproteota > Nitrososphaeria > Nitrososphaerales > CADDZS01 > DATLTL01. The sequence goes on from JASHPQ010000044.1 coordinate 2,426, forward strand.
ATTTTCCAGATATGACAATGTCACCCAGTAGGGAAAGATGGAGAGCACCTCTCAGAAGTCCATAACCCAAAAATATTACTTGACCGTGCAAACGGTTGAATTCCAAGAGTCTTCAATTGCGGCAGTAACAGTTCCGGTGAACCTCGCAAAGTGAGAGGTGACAAACCCAGAGGTCTGGCTGAAACTAAGAGTGGTCGAATATGTTGAAAAAACAGTTTGGGTTGTAATCGACTGAGAATAATTCTGTGTTGGATTAGAATAGAAATAGACTGTATATTGACCTAGCATACATTCAGCGGGACTTCTGTTGAGCTGAGAGTAAACGATCAAGATTGCAGTAACGATCAAAATACTAGAAACAATCACCAGGGCAGCTATGCGCCATTTGGCCCTCAAAGACAGAATTCTAGAAAAAAGTCACTGTTTATTTAGGATTTTCAAGAAAAACCTGATTGTACTCTTCAAAGACTTCATCCTTACAGGCGTACGTGCCTCTGGTTTCTGATTGAGGACTCGATCTCTTTATGCTTCGCTAGAGGTAGCGATAATATGCTGCCTGCCAAAGGGGCAGATATTGTCACGATATAGCAAAGGTAGCCACCAAGGTAGAATCTCACATATGTCGCCGTAAGACGTTATTCTAGTACTAGTAAAATAAGCCTCGAGCATCGCTGCAGAGCGATTCGAAAAATCGCAAGACATCATTACGTTGTTGCAAGGGTCTCATTAGCGGTCGGTTATTCTGTAACGGGTTGTCTTCTCGCGCATCAATCATTAGAAATGTATCTCAAAGGTATTCAGAGACTTTACGGCGGAAATCCTGAAGGACATAATTTGATTAGACTTCTAGGATACGGTGCACATCTACTCGGGATTCAAGAATTTATTCAAATAGAGAAGAACCTCGAAAAAAAAGAACTATTTGGACAACTTCTTGAGGTATATGAAACACTAAGGTTTGTCGAGGATGCAGGCTTCCTTATCGCGAATAAGAATATCATATTAGAATTGGACGAAACAACATTTAACCTTGAGAGTATTTTTTCAAAGAAATTAGGCGAATCCAAATCTCCAAAAATCTACGTGTATGAAACATTGAAGAATCGTTTTCTCAAGTTCAATGATTTTTTCACCGAAGATATGATTACAAACAATAGAGAAGGTGAGGACAATCAAGCGCCCGAACTAATCGGAGATTCGGCGTGGAAACACTTCATGGTTACCGATTTGTCCGCTAGAGACGTTAGTAATAATGTTGAGTGGTCTTTTACTCCTCGACTTTCCAAACAGGAGTGACTTCGCTTCATTCAGATTAACAATATAGCAAGCACTGTTTTGTTAAATAGCGGTAATCAAGCGAACTAATCTTATGTCAAATTCAGAAATTCTTGATGTGGACAAAGAAATGAAAAAAATAATTGATAACTATGGGCACTATGTCTCTATTTCACAAACCGAAGAAGTAAACAAGTATTCTCAGGAATTAGGAGAACTCAAAACCAAATTAGAACTCCTCGAACCCATCAATTACTACCTAGCACAAAAACAAACTATGGAACTTACAAAATCCCTGATTACAGAAAACAAAAGATTAACAAAGGTTACAGCGTTTCTTGCCATTTCAACATTCGCTCTCGTTATAGCAACAATCGTTCTCCGTCTCATCTAGTTACCTCACTTCCAGTCAATTCCTAACTTTCTGTTCGAGAGTGCATACACGCAACGAAGCATTCAGTCAAGCGTGTGTGCGCGCGCGTGTGTGGGGGGTAGCATATACATACAAACAAAGAGATACTAACATACTCGAAGAAAAAGAAAAAAGTTAGGGCAGTGGGGTCGGCCGGATTTGAACCGGCGATCTGTGGAGCACACAGGTGCCTCGCCACCGTTCCGTGTAACTTTTCTTCTCAAGCTCCCCAGGGTGGTAATTTAGCTCTCTAGAAGGGAGATCCTAAACCAAGCTGGACGACGACCCCTAAGAATCTGCGATTGATAATCAAGAAAAATCAGACCTTGGGTTTTAATGCTTTGTTTAGCATCTCACCAGGGCTAGCAGCTCTTCAAAGGAACGTCTGTTCAGCCTCTCCTTGTATTCGCGGAGCGCTGCCACCAGCTCCTCCCTCCTCTTCGAAACAGAATAATCTTCTTCCGGCTGCATCCTCAGTATTTTTCTGACTTTCGCGCTCTGCCATCCTCCCAGCAGGAAAAACTGCGCGACGCTCGTCAGGTTGGAGGTTTTTCTATTGCGGCTGGCAGACTCGTAATCGATGATCACGGTTTTCGCGGGTTTGCAGTGATTTCTGATCAGAACGTGTTTCGCCGGGTTGCTCAATTCTCCGTGATCTAATCCGTGGATGTCCAGAAGATAGCACTGCTCGAGCGTGTCGCGAATCAATGCCCTGAGAAATTTCTTGGAACTCCTTGTCTTGAGCAACTGAAACCAGCGCCCCAGTTTGATCGAGTCAATGTACTCCATCGCGAACAAATCCTTCGAGGCAGCGATGGCCCTAGGGCCGACATCGAAGGAATTGGCGTACTTCTGGAGCTCATAGTCGTGCTCCATGTCGGAACGGTTGGCATCCACCCGCCTGATCTTTAGGGCGACGGGCTCCTTCTCCGAACTCAAGCGGGCTTTTACGACCGTACTGACGCACCCTCTTCCAACGATTCCGTACTTGCCCACCTTGGAGTCGCCTTCAAGGATGAGGCATTCGATGCCCAGCGACCCGAGCTGGGAGACGCGGGAAGGAAAACTCGCGAGGTCGGTGCCGGGATAACAAATTATCGCCCCATGCTCCTCTCTCGTTAGGTCTCTCGGGGCAATCACAACTTTCTCACTTTCTCGGGTTTTTTCTTTGTCGCTCACACTCAGCATAGGCATTCCCCCTTCTAGTCGTTCGACGAAAGCTCGGCAATTTCCCTGAGAAGCCACTCTCCAGTTCCCTTCGTTTTCAAGGCTCGATCGGCCGTGGAGATCCTGAAGCCCTTTATTACTTCGCTTCTTATCCTTGCGGACAAGCCGATTCCATCAATGTTCTGCTTTTCAAGCATCCACGTCAGAGCATCCTGAGCTTTCGTGAGCTTTGCTTCACGCTCGAAAACGGATTCCAGTCTGCCGTCGTTGCCTATCCAAGTCAGGAGAGCCCTCTCACGGTTTTTCTCGTAATATTTCTCAACTTCCTCCGCCCTAAAGTAATCCGGCCCGTGCCGCAGAATGAGATTTTCGATTTTGTCGCTTGCGAGCACGAAAAGGAGAGCCGAGTTTTTCTTTTCGTCCGAAGCAGCGGAGCTCCTGAGCACCTGAAAACCCATTCTGCAAAGCTTGTCCGAAACAGACGTGGAGCTCCGCCTGAGCTCTCCCCATAGTATATCTGGGCTCCGAGGCTCATTTCGGAAAGACAGAATCAGGATCCTGGAAAGAAGCTGCAGTTGCTTTGATTTTCTTGAAGTCGCGGATATCCTTGCTGTCTTCCTTGGCAGAAAGTATGTAAGACCCGGTCGAGACACGAAACCGCGAGACTGAAGCACGAGCTTCGCGACGTTTCTGGCGGAAATGGCGCTCCCGAGGTTCCTGGTGGTGTCGACCGGATCTAAGATGACCACAGGACTTTTGAAAGAGGCGGCGAGATCCGCGTCAAATGGCTCCAAGGAAAGTACCTCCCCCGGTTTTATTTTTGAGAGACCTTGGACAGCATCCAGAAAAGAGCCAAACTTTAGCGTTAGAACTTCGCAGACGTACCCGCTGAACCCCTGTATCTTCACCTCCGCACCATAGGTCGCCGAGGCCTTTACGAATTTTTTGAACAGCCGAGCCTCGAGTCTGAGCCTGTCGTCCAGCTTGGATGCGATGTACTTCGTGTGGTAGGGAGACCTATCCGCGGCGCTGCGCCACTCCCCCGGAGCTACCGCATAACAAGGCACGAGATTTATCCGAATGCTATCGACAAATCCCTCCACGTAGGGATGCTCCGCGTACCTCATGTTTACCGGATAACCCTTCAATGCTTCTGAAGCCGACCTTATGGCAACCGACTCCAGTTTCTCGCGAGGAAAATCGACAGGATAGAGCAGGAAAAAATCCACGTCGTGACTTCCTTTGAGCCAAGTCCCGCGGGCGTACGAACCTCCCAGAGTAATCTGCGGCCTGGGACTGGCTTTTTCGCTGTCAAGCGCGTCATCGATCCTTCTAGTGACCTTCGCAACTACTTCCTCTAGTCTTCTCTCTTCAGCGATTGAAGGAGTGACCAGTCCGGCAGCTTTTTCCAGAATGCGCTGTGCCGAGGCGTTATAATCTTCCATCTGAAAATTTCAACTAATTATTCGAAGATGTGAAGATCGGAGTACACTGGACCCGAGGGCGTAAGCTCGGAAAGTTTCAGACGCAGGCTTCGAATCTGAGTGCTCCCGAATTCATCGTCGCGATGCCGGTGTAAGAATTCTGCAAGCTTCTCTTTATTCTTCCCAGATCTAACTCGGGCGATCGTAACGTGCGGGCTGAATCTTTCTTCCTTCTCTTTAGCCAAGCCAGGAACCGATCTCACCAATGCGTTCACTTCGTTTGCTTTCTTTTCTAGGATGGAGACTGATGCCGGATCGATCCCAATCCAGATGACCGAAATCCGCCTCTCGTCCGGGAAGGCGCCCACACCCTTGAAGCTAAGCTTCAATTCAAAGTTCTCAACTCTTCCCCTGAGAGCTGTTACAATCTCGTCTTTTTCCTGTTCGTCTATCTCGCCCAGGAATCGGACGGTGAAGTGCATTATGCGAGGGCTCACGAGCTTCAAATCGGCCCCCGTGGATTTCAGTTCGCTCTGGAGCTCCTCCACCTTTCCGATAAAGTCGGGATCCGAAATGTCGTAAGATAGAAAAGCTCTCAAAAGAATGGGACCCCTTTTGCTCTTTCTGCATTTTTTCCTTCGAACCTACTGGTTGAAATCCTTTCTCGCTCCAAGGAGAACGATCAAGTGGCCGCATGCCTCTCAAAAGAAATATTAGGTGAGCACTGTGCATCCGTTATGAACGGGCGCCGGGCGACATTCCTTTCTCTCGCTAGCGTCTTACATGGCAAGATTTTTGTGAAAAAATAGGGATTTGATTATTGGAATTGACAGTAGCGGCAACAACAGTAGACCAAAAGCAAGGCACTGTGGATGCGGCACTACCCGAGACGAAGCAGTCGAGGTTGGTTGTGTGCATAACGGGCATGCCCGGTGCCGGGAAATCGACGGCCTCCGAGGTTTCTGCTAGCATGGGGTTTGAGGTGTTCAGGATGGGCGACGACGTGAGAATGGAAGCGGAGCGTAGAAAACTCATCCCCAGTGACGAAAACCTGGGCTTGATCATGCTCCAGCTCAGGCAGGCCGGCGGGCCCGTCGCGATTGCGAACCTCTCTAGACGCAGAATCGAGAAAGACTCGAAGTCGAGTTTTGTACTGGTCGATGGGATAAGGAACATGAACGAGTTTCTAGAGTTCAAGAAGCTGGGCCGGGCTGTTTTGGTCTCCGTTCACGCTTCCCCCGAGAGACGTTACAAGTTTCTCCAGGGTAGAGGACGGAGCGATTCTCCCTCTACTTTTCAATCGTTCGAAAGCAGGGATCGGAGGGAGCTTTCGGTAGGTATCGGGGAGCCGATCGCTCTCGCGGATGAAGTGATAATAAACAACGGCTCGGTGGAAGATTTGAAGAAGGATGTCTCGGCGCTTCTTAGGAGCCTGAAACAAAAATTCTCCTCCGACTGGAAGTAGCTTTTTCCAAATTTCGGAGGCGGTCCCCGGTTGGCTGTCGCTCCAGAGACAAGGATAGAGCTCGAAGTCGTCGTAGAAGCTCAAGTAAAAAAGACCGAATCTAGCTCGAAGGTAGCTGATGCCATTCGAAAATTATTCCGAGCAGCCGGAGAGCTGCGCGTTGAACCCGATCGTATTATGTTTGTGTCCAGCGATCTGGAATCCTTGCGATATCTGAAGGACCAATTTCGCGATCGGCGAGTCAGGTCCAGCGCCCGCCGGCTCCTCCTGTCAAATCGAGAGGAAGGATCCATGCAAACCATCCTTCTCCTCAACAAGCAGGCAGCCACGGTTGGCATCGGGGTACTGTGCGACGATCCTAGAGAATCGGCTCTTGGCCCCATCGTTCTTCGTTTGAGATCCTCAGACCTTGACTGGGTGATCGACTGGTTGACTGCTGGCTACGAACGCTCCTCGACCTCGTAGACAAGGAAATCTTTCGCCGCGATCGTGTTCGGGAAGACCTCCCGGGCCTGCCGGACTAGATGCGAGACGCTCCTGTATCTCGCGCTGAAATGCGTCAGGATCAATCGCCTTACTCTGGCTTTCCTCGCCAGCGTCGCAGCTTCGCGCGAAGTGGAATGAAGGTTTTCCTTGGCGTTAGCTTCGTGCTCGTCTGAATAAGTTGAGTCAAAGATCAGAACCTCGCAACCCCTGAAAAATTTTTCCAGCAGTTTCGTGGGACGCGTGTCGCCTGAGATTCCGATCCTCCTCCCCTTTCTCGGGTGTTCCACTACTTGATCCGGCCGTATTGTTCTGCCGGTTTTGGGGGATTGCACCTCTTCACCGTGTTGAAGTTTGGACCACAGCGGTCCCTCCGGGATTCCCAGCTTGGCCGCCTTTTCAGGATGAAACCTCCCCGGTTTTTCCTTTTCCTCGAACAAGTACGCAAACGAAAGAGTCGAATGTTCGGATCTCTCAGCGTAGACTCTGTATTTCGAACTCGGTTCGTCATAAATCAGTCCGGGCCTTACCTCCCTTACCAAGACGTCAAACGTCAGCCCAAAGTTTAGGGCCTCCCGGTTTGCTTTGATGAATTCTACGATCTTCTTCGGTCCAAATACTCCGACGGGCTTTTCCCGGCGATTCATCGCCATCGTCTGGAGAATCCCTAACAATCCTACGACGTGATCGCCGTGCATATGGGTGATGAAGATGTTGCAGTCCTTGTTGAAGCCGAGGCCTGCCTTGATGACCGATCGCTGGCTCCCTTCTCCGCAATCAAAGAAGGCGGTGGAATTCCCGAAGAACACGGCGAGGCACGACAAGCCTCTTTCCTTTGTGGGAACCGCTGAGGAAGTTCCGAAGAATCGAATGCTGAGGTCGGATGTCAATTGCCTGAAGCCTATCTCGTCCTCAGCACGCTTACCGCTCTCGTCAAATTCCTGTGAACGTAAATGAAGTGCCTTTCCGCGAGTTCAAAAGCGGTGCTGTCGAAATCGAATTTTATGTGCGAGGGATGCATTATCACGCAGTACTTGGATCCCTTCCCGCGAGCGAGGATCTCGCTAGCTTGAGCTGAAAACTCCCGGACGATCGTTTCCGTCTCTTTTCCGCGGGTGGACGACGCCCTGCCATATGGGACGTCCGTCGAGATCCCATCCACTGAGTGAAATGGAAGTTTTGCAGCCGTGGCGTCACACCGGAGGATCCCCTCAAAATCCATGGATAGTCCCTTGAGATTGAGCAACGCCCCCCGAGCTATCCAGCGTGTTAGGTCCGAACCGATGGTCCGGATTCCCATCAAACTGCTTTCGATAAGCAGGCTCCCGGTCCCGCAAAAGGGATCGAGAAAGACCTCACCTTCCTTCACTCTTGAAAGATTAACTAGAAGACATGCGAGTTTGGGATAAATCGCGGAGGGAAGAAAAAACTTTCTCGCCCTTGGCCTTCTCTGCCTCCAGCTGAATTTCTTGAAGCCAGATCTCGACAAGCCGAGCACCAGACCTCGATCGGTACTTTCCACTTGGAAGACACACTGCGGTTCCTCCAGCGACACTCTAGCTCCGGTTCTCTGCTTGATCAGCGCACCCAAGTCGCCGACGAGCGAGCGATCGAGAGTCTCGCTGCTCACCTCAAAAGAGCTGTCCGGATCGATAATTGATTTGGAGATCCCATCTGCCAGAGCTTGCACGGAATCGGCAGCGCAGAGAAATTCCCCGCCAAACCGGCAGTAGGCCGCTCGCCGGGAAACCCTCTGGATTAGAGCACTGTCATTTAGGTTGGAAGAAATTACTCGCGAGGAAAGTGATTGCGTTTTTGCGGCAGGAGCATACGTCTCGATGAGCGCCCGGATTTCGGCTTGAGGAAGAGTGAGCTCTTCTCCCGAAAGAACATAAAAAGAGCCGATCATTTCCGCGTCCAGTCCAATAGAAAAAGCTGAGTTGGGGGGCGCTGCTGAAGACCATTCAATGGCAGCGGGGAACATCAAAGCATCTCAAAGTGGGATGCTAGAAGTGGGGAAACATCCACCTTGCTGTATTTGCTGGGGATCGTGTTGGTCGCGATCAGCTCGTCCACTCCGGCGCCCATGATCCTATCGGCGGCGCCGCCAATAAGAACCGCGTGCGCCACAGCGGTAATTATCCTAGAGGCACCGTACTTCTTGAGCAGCTGTGCACACTTGACGACACTGGCTCCCGTGGAAATCATGTCGTCGATGATGATCGCATCTCTTCCCATCAGATTGAGACTTTGCTCCTCAGTTGTGATCTCTCCGGTCTTCCGATCTCGGGATTTCTTGAAGGAAATATGTTCGCTCTTTAGAACCGCTGAGAAAGCCTCGACCCTTGAGCTGCTCCCGAAATCGGGGGAGACGGCAATCGGCTGGCGGAGCTGATAATTTTTTCCGATGTATTCCGCGAGCAGCGGAATGGAAGATGTGCTGTACACCGGGAAGGAAAACAACCCCAGGGCTTTCACGCTGTGTATGTCAACGGTTACCAGTCGCTTGATCCCGACCGATCGCATCAGGCGGCCGATCACGCCGAGCGTAACGACTTCTCCCGGAAGGAACTCCCTGTCCTGCCTCGCATATCCGAGGTAGGGCACGGCGCAGAAAACATCCGCCCCGTCCTCGCTGAGCTTGTGCGAGAGCACAAGGAGTTGCATCAAATGCTTGTCGACCGGAGGATAGGTACTCTGAACCACGATCACCCGTTTATTTCGGACATCTTCTCCTATTCGGATTTTGGACTCACCATCAGGGAAATCAGTGACTTCGACAGGGAGGAGCTTCGCGCCCAGTTTGGCCGAAAGGTTCGTTGCAATTTCGAGGGACGCCGGCCCGGGGGCAACTGTCCAATCCAAAGTTCTAAACGTCTAACCACAATTTTCACAGATTATAAAAATCGATAGCGGGGAACCGCCGATCTATTCCAGATTCTCGCCGGCGACTTGAGAGTACGATCTCAAGATCTCCGAGATGCTCCAGGCCTGCGAGATGCACCCGCGGGCAAGATTCGGAGGATCCCCGTCATAGATCTCTGACAGCGTCCCGATCCCGGCCTCGGTCATTCTTTTTTTGAAAGGTGCGTAAAGCTGCTGGACAAAGGAAAGAGTCCTTGGGTCGGGCGGAAAAACCCGAAGATAGGCAGTGACATACGACCCGAAAAGCCACGGCCACACTGTTCCCTGATGATAGGCGGTATCCCTCGCGCTGGCTTCGCCGGTACACTGCCCCCAGTACGCTTTGTCAAACGGAGAAAGAGATCTCAATCCAACCGGAGTGAGGAGTTCTGCTTCCAGAGTTCTGAGGACCGCGCGCCATCGGCCAGTGTTCGATTCGTCAAGCACTGGAAACGGGAGCGAGAGAGCAATGATTTGGTTTGGTCTCGTTTTCGTGTCTCCTCGGTCGCCGTCCGAAAGAACGTCGAACAGGCACTCGCGCTGGTTGTCCCAGAATTTCTCGTTGAACGAATTCTTGGTTTTTTCTGACATGGTCCTGTACTCGACCTCATCAGATTCGATTCCCAGATCTTTAGCAAAGCGTTCCATGGCTCTTAGGGAATTGTACCAGAGCGCCGATATTTCGACCGGTTTGCCAAACCTCGGCGTCACCGGCTTTCCATCCACCCATGCGTCCATCCACGTCAGGGCCGTTTGCTCACTTCCTCCCCAGATGAGGCCGTCTTCCTCCATTCGTATGCCAGATTTAGTCCCGTGAGAGTACGCAGCAACGATTTCCCGCAACTTAGGATACACCTCCCGGATAAAGTCCAGAGACCCGGTCTCAGAGTACATGCTGTAAGCGGCGTTAATCAGCCACAGGGAGGCGTCCATCGTTGAATAATCTGTTTTGTTTACCCCGTTTGGAAGGGTGTTAGGGATCAATCCGTCTTGGAGGTAAGCTAAGAACGTCTTTATGATCTCCTTACCCTCGTCCTCGCGCTTTGTTACGATGGTCAGTCCGGGGATGCTGATCATTGCATCCCTTCCCCAGTCACCGAACCAGTGATATCCAGCGACTATAGACTTGCTTCCTGTCGATTTTCTTCTGACGAGAAACGTATCCGCAGTGTCGGCAAGAGCTAGAAGAAAAGAATCCGCCTGAGGAAGTCTGGCGCTGAGCTTCCTCAAGCGCTGCATCTCCCTGTACTTCAGACCTTCGGTCGAGAAAGTCTGTTGATTCCGGAGTGAGGCGAGGATGGAGACTTGGTAACCTTGATCGAGCTTCGTGGCAAAATATCCGGGGTTATATTGATCCTCGCTTTCGGGTTCCCCCCTTTCTGCGGATGTCTCGTAGATAAAATTCTTGTACCAAATTCCGGTCGGAGTGTAGGGAGCGATGTCAGATTGGAGGTAAATCGTGGTAGCTCCGGCGAACGCCCTGATTTCCACTCCCTTGGGGTTCATGGATTGAGTGAAATTCCACCTGGGATCTTCACGAGTCCGCGAGTGAATGTCACGATTGTTGATTATCGGTGAGATTGTTAGCTTTACTGGGGAATCACTCTCGATCACCTTGTAGGTCGTGAGGGTCGTGTTGTCGCCGTACGGCATGAAAACCATCTTTTCGAGAATGGCCGTTCCCAGCCTATACACGAAAACGGGATAATGCTCGAAGCGAAACTGCTCTAAATGAAGGTGGCCCTGCGGATAAATCGTCCCGGGGTATTTGTTGACCGCGAGCAGATACTTCCTGCCTCCGACTTCGGCCTCCTCTTCAAACTTTGAGAGAAACAAGACTCGTTTCACCGGAGGTTCGAGAGAGGCCACGAGCAACCCGTGATAGCCTCGAGTATTCAGCCCGATTATAGTGCTGGAGGCGTAGGACCCCAGACCGTTAGTAATGATCCACTCGCGCGACTTTGCAACTTCATATTTCTTGGTTACCGAAGAATCGAAGACAGTCTGCAAGGGCTACACCCAACAATACTTTTCGTTTTATTAAGAATGTTTTACAGAGAGTCTGCCAAGTCGTGCCGAGCCGCAGATCAACTTCGCGTTCGGAATTCAATTTAAGGTTTCATAATTTTTTCCAAAAGATCGGGAGCAGTCCTCTTTGTTCATAGGAGGTACTCCACTGAGCTTTCTAGAGCTTCAGGAGTCGCTGGGCATTTTGCCAGAGTACCATTTCGGCGACTCCCGCTTTCAGTTGCGGTCGAGTGTACTTGTCGAAATCTTCCATCCAAGCGGTCGTCCTTATCATCGGATAATCGGTTCCGAACAGCGTTTTCTCTTTCAATAAGCCGTTCATATACGTGATGAGTAAAGGGGGAAAGTACCTCGCGAGCCATCCCGAGATATCTACGTACACATTCCGATTTCTGGTCGCTACAGCAAAACACTCTTCCATCCAGGGCCATCCAAAGTGCGCGCAGATGATCTTGAGCTCCGGGAAGTCCTGAGCCACGTCGTCCAGATCCAGCGGTCTCCCGTACTTGATTTTGCAATAGCCGAGTCCTGTCGTTCCGGTGTGATGGAGAACTGCAAGGCCGTACTCTACACATTTTTCATAAATCGGGTATAGCAGATCATCATTGGGATAGATTTCCGAGGCGTCGCCGTGGATCTTCAGCCCCTTGAAACCGTAATCCTTTGCCATCACTTTCAGCTTGGAGAGCGCGTCCTCGTTTCTTGGATCGATGCTGCCGAATGCAACAAACCTAGAGGGCGCCCGTTCCATCATCTTCTTCAACTCCTCGTTTGTCAGTGTGTAATTCTTGAACTGGGGCTTTGAAGAACCCCGGACATCCTGACCTAGAATCACACTCGTTCCAACTCCAGCCTCGTCCATATCCGATAACAAATCATCCAGCGATCCAGGTAACCGATCCGGAGGGATCTTGAAAAATTCTATGGCGTGTTTGATACACTCGTTTTTCTCCATGAACTCGCGAGTCCATGGATGTACGTGGATGTCAATGGCTTTCATTTCATTCGGCATCGGACGCCCTAAATCCTTTCGATGACGGTCGCAATTCCCTGTCCGACTCCGATACACGCAGTGGCAAGGC
>JASHPQ010000045.1 GCA_030037995.1 Nitrososphaerales archaeon
TGGTGTTTATGTAGAATTTCAGGCGCCCTTTCTTTATTTTTACGGAGACCTTATGGCCGACAATCTAGGTGTCGAGCGCCTGAAGAGGTTCATGCCTGCCAAGTCGTTCATCAAAAAGGGAGTGGCTGCGGCCAATAGCTCTGATTCCCCAGTGGTTTCATTTGCTCCAATTTACGGGATATTCGCGTCGATGTTCAGGGAAACGGGAAAGGGAATTCCACGAAGTGAAATTTTCAACACGGAGGAAAGGGTTCGGTTCGAGGAAGCAATTACTTTGTACACACGTAATGCAGCGGAGTGTGCAGGGAGGCAGGAAGATCTCGGAGTCTTGGAAAAAGGGAAACGTGCAGATTTTGTCGTCTGGAGAAAAGAAATTCAGGATCTAAAAGATAAAGATACCCTCGAAGGGAACGTCATTGCTACATTCGTAAATGGAAGAAAAGTCTATGGAATAAACTGGGATATGGAAACCAGTTTGATCTCTGGTGGGGGCGAATGGGAGTATGCTCGTCCAGCATGAAAAAAGATATTAGATGACAGAGCCCAAGTCGACATGGAAGTAAATTCATGCGGGGGTCCCACATTTCGCGCATGGAATCAATCTGCGATGGATTTTATTTGCAAAATGCATTGGTGTGGGATTATGTTTCCAAACTTTAAGATTATTCCATTTTCAAGATATCTATGGCTTTGGAATAGACTTCCTCAACGTTAGATTGCTTCGTCAAGCCCACACATATTACCAGCGAGATTGATTGAAACATCCACCTGAAGAAAAAGAATCTATGCAACTTTCTCTCCACCGCGACATACTCAAGCTCAGAGGTCTCTTCGTTGGCCCTTCCGAATCCCGTAAGTGTCGAAACCAGCCAGTGAGAGACCATCCCCACTGTCCCCTGCGTGACCTTAGGAAAGCGATACGATCTAACATCGGTTTCCCGACAAGATAGTAGCGCACCCTGAGGGAATGTAACTATCAAGCATTGTTTGATGTTAGAGTCTAATGCTAGAATATTATCTGCGAGAGTATCAAACATTCTATAATCGACAGATCTCACTGAACTCATGATCCCTCGACCACTATTCCCAATTTTTCTGAAATTAGAAAACAGGTGTTTTGGGAAATTATTTATTGAATATGAAACATAAAAATCATGTATTCAATTCAGGTGTGCACTTCATACTTTATTTTACAAAAATGGCGCAATGTGTGAGGCCGACCAAAAGAATCGACGTCCTTGAAAAGTGTGTCTCAGAGTTTTTCGATTCTGGGTACAAGATCTCGACCCTAAATCTCTGTCCTTTAAATTGGGATTCAGTTTCTTCATCAGAAAGAAGAGAATGTCATGCACTCGAAAAGAGAGCAACGCTGAACTTTTTGTATCTACCTCCAAGGATTCCTTCGAGACATCCCTCGCAAAGAAACTAATGCAACTCGATCGGGATGTTTTCGCAGTTGCAATTTTTCGTTATAACGGAACGCTCGAAGCATATGTTTCAAAAGAGTTTTTTGCTAAAGAACACAGGTCGGAATCAAGCATTTGGGAAAGAGCTGCGTTACGGCATGCTGCAGTAGTCAAACTAGCTAACGAGGATCTTCCAGAAGCAGATTGTGCAACCGGAGTAGTATTCTTTCGCAAGACGTACAAGCACATCTTGATTCCGATTCCCATGCAGAGAATAATAGTAGAGGCGGTCATGCCCTTGTGGAACCACAGCACGGTATTCTTCGAGGGAGTTCACAAGTTTTTTGAGAAACCATAGGGCATGCTGCTTCCAAAAAACTCGCAATCTCAGTTGCCGAATCTTCGAAACCAACGTGTTAGGATAATCAATCAGAATTCTGAACTCGTATTTCAAATCCTGTCAAAATAATAATCAGTGCCAAAGCAACAGCTACCGATCATGCCCCGCAGGAGCGTTTATTCTTCGGATCCACAGAGTATTAACTCCGAAGAAATCTCTTGCCAAAGTAATCGGTCTCTCTACTCAGACTCCGCGAGGCAGGTGGCTACGCTGCTCTCCCGCACTGATTCAGGGATGAAGCTTTGCGAGCTGATTAGCTCACTCAGGGTGTCCAGGCAGACACTTCTCAGGTGGCTCGTTGCTATGGAAAAAGCCGGCATGGTCTACAGAACTTTTGAGAGGAACGAAAAAAGGGGAAGGCCTGAGGGCATTTACCATTTGAGAAAAGAGCTTTTCTGGGAAGAAAACGAGCTCTCAGAGTCAATTCGAATTATTACTGATGCAGATCAAATACTGGAGAAACGGCTGCATTTTGCCGATACAGCCCTTACAAAGTTAGACTCGTGTGCCGATTGGAGCGGGCCCGCTCTGTCGCTCAGGAACGAAAAATTCGTCGAAGTCATTTATGGCATCATCTCCCGCGGAGTCAAATTCAGGTACATCACGGAGATTATTGGGGACAACATCGTCCACTGCAATAAGCTCCTTGCTCTGGGAGTCGAAGTGCGTCACATGGATAGTATGAGAGCGAATTTCGCCGTAACCGATGGTGAGTATCATGCGGCCATCTTTTTCGGAAAGACTCGAAGAATTCCTCAGCTTTTCTTTAGTAATAAGCTAAACGTGGTGATCAGCTATCAACGAATTTTTGATGAGCTATGGGAAAAAGCTATTCCAGCCACTCTAAGATTCAAGGAGTTAGAGGGGAACAATCTGAAGGGAGAAAGGAGTCTATTAGAGCCGGAGTCCAATCGAAACCTACTCCAACTCGAATTTCAAACCCTCGCGAAACTATGCAAATTCAGATCAGATGGGAGATGCTTATTGCGATCCGAACAAAAGACAGAATGCGAAGAACATTATTGTCCATTTCTAACTGCGTAAATGTCGCAAATTAATGTCAATTTAAGTTAACTTCCTCTCTTTATAGTACGGATCCTCGTTACTAATATACGAATTAGGGCAATTCTCCTACTGTAGAAAACATATATGAAAACAGTGAAACTGCCTTTTATCCAGAGACGGGTCGGTTTGATCTATCTTGGAGCATTCCTAGCAATCATTTCCTTTTCAGTCGTCGCCTTTGCAAGCAGCGTAACTATAACAAATTCTAACGATGCGGGTTATCAGGGTGTGTACGTTCAGGACAACGGATATTACAGCGTCACAAACACTAATTACTACGTTGTCGAGGCTGCGCAATCCGCCACGTCCCAGCCTCTCGCTTGGTCCAACGGCGCCACGGGATATGTAAACGCCCTAGTGGCTGGCGATTGGGATCTTGCCTTTAGTCTAACGATCAATGCAGGCGGTTTGACGAGCCATACTTACACGATTACGGTGACGAGTACTGCATCTTCAGGTGCGACATCTACTCTTTATACATTCCAGTTTACTTCGCCAGCCTCCATTACAGCCGGACAGACAATGACGATTATCTGGGACACAGGGTCAACAACGTGGACGGCACCAGCAGCTCTAACGATAACTATCGCTTGAGCTCAGATGACAATCTCGGGGAGAGGGAGCAGGAGAGCGCTTAAGCTCCTCCTTTCAATCTGCCCGATAGTACTTTTAGGCGTAGTGGCTGCGGCTAGCGTAACTATAACCAACTCTACCTATTCTGACAAGTCAGGGGTTTTCCTTGAGCCCTATTACGACAATATCAATCCTCCATTATCTGGCTGTACTACTCCATGCTTGAGTGCCGATACTCAAAATACAATTCCGAATCCCACTTCTGGCTCTCTCGCTCTGGACGGGAGTGCCACGGGAACCTGGAGCTCGGGTTCCTCATTCACAATCACCGCTACTACGACGAAAACTAACGACGTGATAGTACTTTGGATTGTTACTTACCTTTCCTCTTCATCCGTCACAATTTCATCGATTAGTGACTCTCTCGGTCAAGTCTCGTGGCAGGGTTCTGCCAGGACGTCAAACATCGAGTGCAGTGGAACTCAGGAGACCACGCAGACCGAATGGTATGGCATTGCAACCGGAACAATTACATCCGATGTAATAACTATCAACCTTAGCGGTACTCCAACCGCAGCATCAGGAGAGGAGTTCGCTATAACTGGCGCGAATACCGGCTCACCTTTTGATCCTAATTCCAATGTCCCGAAAACTGCTTCTTCAAGCTGTACTTCTACGTCTGCCGCTCCAAGCGTCTCCGGGATCTCTACTAATAGTCCCAACGACTTTGTAGTTGCATTTTTTGGAGGCTACACCTCAGTCACCCAAACAGTTGGGGCAATCGCCGGGACCACTGCGACGAAAATCAAATCCGTCGCTGGCAGTGGAGATTCAATAGAAGCTGAATACCGAATCGTTTCTGCAACCCAATCCGGAGTATCGTGTGCGTTCGGGTCGTCTACGACCTATTGGGGGATCGAGTGCGATGCGATAGTTCAAGGAGCGGGGTCATTCACGCTTCCAGCCAGCTCTACGATGTATCTCTGGTCGCCTCAGTTCGGATCTTCTACCTCTATTCCGGCAGGATCTCTGTCGTTTCAACTCTTTGCCGATCCACCAGCTCCAACACAGGATGGAAGCGCTTCGGGCACCTGGTCATCAGGCACTTCTTTCACGATTCCTTCAGTAAGTACTACGAACGCAAATGATGTGATTGTTCTTTCAATTGTGGCAAATGATGGATCCACCACTGTGACTGTGTCCTCCATATCTGATTCTCTTAATAGTATAACTTGGCAAAGCACTGCGAGAGCTTCTACCACTTTCTGTACGTCCACGGAAAAGTCCAGTTTGGTAGAATGGTACGGGATCGCGAGTTCTGTATTAACTAACGATGTAATTACGGTGAGACTTTCCACGACTCCACTTTCTGCCTCCGGCATCGCGTTCGGAGTTGCCGGCGCTGATACAACTACTCCATTCGATCCCAATTCCGTTCTACCAAAAGGAGGCAGCACGTGCAGCGCGTCAGCATCTGCTCCGTCCGTTGGTGGTGTTTCTACTGATGCCGATACTGATCTAGTATTTGCCCTTTTTGGAGGTTACACATCTGTTACTGAAACCGCAGGAACCATTGGAAGTGGTACGAGTTCACTAGTTACCACGGTTTCCGGGACTGGAAACTCCAATGCCGCTGAATTTCTTGCTGAAAGTACCTCACAATCATCCATATCATGCAAATATGGAACATCTAC
>JASHPQ010000046.1 GCA_030037995.1 Nitrososphaerales archaeon
TTGGTTTCGTCATCGACGATCTCGATAGGACATTTCGAGAACTCAACTCAAAGGGAGTCACCTTCCTTATGCCTCCTACAGAGCGCAAAGATGAAGGAATCAAGCTCGCAATCTGTCTGGATCCTGATGGTCTCCCTATCTCGCTTTCTCAACATCAGGTATCTTGAAGCTATACGGTGAACGAAAACCTGGCCGAAGTTGAAAGTGATACCTTGGTAGGAGTGTGCGGCCATTAAAGATCTCAATCTTCCAACTAAATCGCTGGTCAAAATGAAGTGAGAATATGTGAACAAGGTAAGATGCAACGACATAGAAATCTGCTACGAAGCCCAGGGGAAAGGGTTTCCGCTGGTAATGATCATGGGATTGGGCGCGAGCATGGATTGGTGGGACCAAAAATTAATTGAAGGAACTTCTAGGAATTATCAGACTGTCATCTTCGATAATCGCGGGGCTGGGCGAACCGACGCACCCTCAATTGACTATTCGATCAAAATGTTCGCCGATGACAGGGCAGAATTAATGAACCAACTGATGATAACGAGGGCTCACATACTTGGCTACTCAATGGACGGAATGATCGCGCAGGAATTCGCCCTTTCCTATCCGGGGAGAGTAGAGAAACTCGCTCTCTGTTCTACGAACTGCGGAGCGAGTAAATCTTTCCTAGCAGCACCCGAAGTACAAATGAAATTGTTTGGTGCCCCAACAAAAACACTGGAGGACAGAGTAAAAGATGTTATCTCTATTATCTTTACTCCCGACTTTATAGAAAGCAACCCGGGCTACATAAAACAAATGACCGAACGGATCATGAAAGCCCCCATCACGCCCGAGGCGTACACTAGACAGTTTAATGCCCTCAGGACTTGGGACAGCTATTCGCGACTCCCAGAGATCACAGCGCGTACACTAGTGATGCACGGTAAGAAAGACATTCTCATCCCTCCAGAAAACGCTGAGATTGTGGCTGATAGAATACCAAAAGCCAAGGAGAAGAGTGGTCACGCACTGTTTCAGGAAACTGGCTCTGTCAACACGTTACTTGAGTTTCTTGCCTTGTCTTGATGCTACGCAAATTTCGTCTTTTGAAAGGGAGGCCAGCGTCTTCCGCCTTACTGACTTTACTCTTTTGTCGGAGCTTTTCTCCACGCTTTCTTGGCAGCCATAACAAAGCGTCATGTCATACGTCAATTTAAAGGGGGGGTTTCTTTTTCTGATCCAGTAATCCGACTGTACACCGCGTTCTGGCGGAACCCTGATTGTGTAGTCTACAGATACTGCAAACTTTAAGACAGCCGCACAAACGGTTTGATCTGCCCGGTTTCACCTTCTTTCTGGAGATTCTCTTGGAAAACTTCAATCCTACACGATTAGAAATCTAGATTTCGAGGGGCGATTTGAGACTTTGGAAGCCGAAACAAAGCAACAGGATGAGAAAAATGTCGAGCGGTATCCTGACAAGAACGCTTCGCAGATCCAGACTGCGATTTCAGTTCTCTCGGATATGGAAACTGGGCTTTCGGGGATTGCGGATCAAGTCTCTGATATGAAGCGAAAGATGCTCAATTTTGCGGAGACAGAGTCGGAGAAGGCAAAGGCCGACATTATCGAAGAGGCCAACAGGGAGGCGCAGGAAGCTCTCGAACAGCTGAGAAAATCCGCGCAACAGGAGGCGGACGCAATAGTTGCCAAGGGGACAGAGGACTCAAAGGAGCTCAGGGCGAAGATCTCCTCCAGAGTTTCGGGTGCAGTGGACGTCATAGTCAGTGCTGTGCAATCGGTCTGATTTCTCAAGAAAGCGATTTTTTTCCAAGGCGGAGTTTTGGCAGATCATTGAGAGTAATTGCGATCGGCAGCCGGGGATTTGTCGCCGGCTTTGAACTCGCTGGCATGGACGGAATAGTGGTAGAGAACTCGGAACAGGCGCTCGCGCAGATCATGGGCAACTTGAACAAGCCCGATGTCGCATTAATCCTAGTATCTGACGATGTCTCCGGTCCGATCCACGACAGGCTGACAGAGCTTAGGACCGAGCGTTCGATGCCCCTCATCTACGAGATCCCGGCGCCGGGCAGCAAAAAGGAAAAAGTGGAATATAGAGCCATGCTAAAGTCCATTCTAGGAGTATGAGTTAGCGGTTGAGCGGAATAGAGTATACCGTAAAGAAAGTCAGCGACGAAGCGCTAACGGAAATGCTACAGAGCGTCGCGGAATCGAAGGCTGCGGCGCTGGACGTAGTTACCAAGAAAACGAGCGAAGCCGAGGCCGAGGCTTTACGCATCGCCGAACAGCAGCGGAGGCAGGCGGAGGCATTGCGGAGACAAATAATCGGAAGCGCGGAGATGACTTCCAGGAATCAAACTCTGGAAATCGTGGAGGAAAATCTCAACGCAGCCTTTTCGCGGGCGCTTGAACGACTAGGAGAAATGACGAGCCAGGTAGAGTACAATCGCATTCTAAAGGCTCTTGTCCTCGAAGGAATCGATGAAGTCGGAGGGAGTCAGTTCGTCGTGATGGCCAACGCTAGAGATCAGCAACTGCTGCAGCTCATCGTCGAGCAGGTGTCGCACGAGCGAGACGTCAGCATTGTTCGCTCGGATTCTAGGACCCAGAACAGCGTGGGTGGTGTTGTGATTTCTTCCGTAGACGGATTCGTGACCTTTGACAATACGTACGAGGCAAGGCTGGAAAGGTTGAGGCCTGAGCTGCGAAAACAGATCGCGCAGCTCTTTACAGCCCAGTCTTGATCATCAAGGGCAACAGAAAGCTATTTTGGGATTCTATAGGAGTATGTGCAGATAGACAATGCCAGTCAAGGGGAAAGTAATCTGGATCAGCGGACCCGCCGTGAAAGCCGACGGCATGGCAGCTTCGAAGATGTACGAAACGGTCGAGGTCGGAGAGGCGAAGATGGTTGGGGAGGTTATCCGACTGACGGGCGACGTGGCTTTCGTTCAAGTTTATGAATCGACTTCGGGATTGAGGCCCGGAGAGCCGGTCTTCGGTACGGGTCTACCGCTCTCAGTGTCACTGGGGCCAGGAATGATGAGCAGCATCTACGACGGGTTGCAGAGGCCTCTGGACGTCATCGCTCAAAAATCTGGAGATTTCATCGGCAGGGGAGTGACCGCGCCGCAGATTCCGCTGGACAAACCATGGGACTTTACTCCCAGAGTGAACGTGGGGGATGACATTGTTGGTGGAACTATCCTGGGTGTGGTACCCGAGACCCAGCTCATCGAGCACAGAATTCTCGCTCCGCCTAATACTCCAAAGGCCAAGGTCATCGATGTCGTTCCCGCTGGAAAGTACACGGTAGAGGAAGTCATCGTGACGGCCGAGGCGGACGGGCAGAAAATTCCCCTCAAGATGTATCACCGCTGGCCGGTCAGAATCGCGAGGCCCAGTGTGGAACGATTTGATCCTGAAATCCCCTTGGTTACCGGGCAGAGAGTGATTGACACGTATTTTCCGATCGCGAAGGGAGGCACCGGAGCGATCCCCGGGGGCTTCGGTACCGGAAAAACGGTCACCCTCCACCAAATAGCCACCTGGGCTGACGCTAAAGTCGTTTTCCACGTAGGATGCGGAGAGCGAGGCAATGAAATGACCGAGGTGCTCGTGAAATTCCCGGAGCTAAAGGATCCCAACACCGGCAGGCCGCTGATGGAGCGGACCATTTTAGTTGCAAACACCAGCAACATGCCGGTCGCAGCACGGGAAGCCAGCATCTACACTGGAGTCACTATGGCGGAGTATTACAGAGACATGGGCTACGACACTGTGCTTGTAGCTGATTCTACTTCCCGGTGGGCGGAAGCTCTTAGAGAGATCTCGGGGCGTCTGGAAGAGATGCCCGCAGAAGAGGGATATCCCTCGTACCTCGCGTCGAGGCTCGCAGAGTTCTACGAAAGAGCCGGACGCGTTCGTACTCTCGGGACTCCAGAAAGGAATGGGTCGGTGACCCTAATCGGGGCGGTGTCGCCGTCGGGGGCAGATTTTACCGAGCCCGTCACCACTCACACGATCAGGTTCATCAGGACATTCTGGGCGCTTGATACCAGACTAGCTTACTCCAGACACTATCCCGCGATCAACTGGATGACCTCGTACTCCGGGTACATCAGCACCATAGCCAAATGGTGGGAGGCGAACGTCTCCAAGGACTGGGAGGATCTTCGGAACGAATCATACGAAGTGTTGCAGAGGGAGGACACGCTGCGAGAGATCGTGAGACTCTTGGGGCCGGAGTCGCTCCCCGACGAAGAGAAGTTGATTTTGGAAATCGCGAGGATGATCAAGCTCGGGTTTCTCCAGCAAAACTCCTACGACGCGGTCGACACCTATTGCAGCCCGCAAAAGCAGATCAAGCTGATGCGGCTCATGGTAATGTTCCACGAGGAGGCGCTCAACGCGCTGAGAAACGGGGTGACCTTGGCACAAGTTAGGGCAAGCCCGATAATTCCAAAGATTCTCAGGGCAAAATTCGAAGTGAAAGAGTCGGAGCTCGACAAGCTCGATGCCATGATGGAGGAGCTCAAAAACGAGTTCAAGGGAGCGATGGCTCAAGAGGTAAAGGCAGTTGCAAGCCAGTAATAGCACGGTAAAAAGTTCCGGAGGAGTAGAGTACAGCAGGGTGGCGGAGATCCGCGGCCCGCTGATCGTTATAGAGGGCGTGAGCCGGGCGGCCTACGACGAACTAGTAGAAATCGAGACCGCCGATGGCAAGAGGCTGGGAAGAGTACTCGAAGTGGGAGGAGGCCGGGCGGTGGTGCAGGTGTTCGAGGGGACCTCGAGTCTCTCCACCGTGGGCACGAAATCCCGCTTTACAGGAAAGACGATGGAGATTCCCGTTTCCAACGAGCTTCTCGGAAGAGTGTTCGACGGTCTGGGAAGGCCGGATGACGGACTGCCTCCCCCGGTGGGAGAAGATTTCAGGGACGTAAATGGAGCCCCGATCAACCCGGAGCGCAGAGATTATCCGGAGGATTTTATCCAGACCGGCGTATCTGTCGTGGACGCCATGATGACGCTGGTCAGGGGGCAGAAACTTCCCATTTTCTCCGGCGCTGGGATGCCCCACAATCAGCTGGCGGCCCAGATCGCAAAGCAAGCCACCGTGCTGGGCGAATCCGAAGAGTTTGCAGTGGTGTTTGCCGCCATCGGCGTGCAGCACGGCGAAGCCGCGTTTTTCAGAAGGACTCTGGAAGAAAGTGGCGCCATTAGAAGGAGCGCGCTATTCCTGAATCTCGCAGACGATCCGGCGATCGAGAGGACGATTACACCGAGGGTTGCTCTAACCGCCGCGGAATATCTTGCTTTCGACCTCGGGTACCAGGTGCTCGCAATCATCACGGATATGACAAACTACGCAGAGTCCCTGCGAGAAATCAGCGCGGCGAGGGAAGAAGTCCCCGGAAGGAAGGGCTATCCTGGCTATCTCTACACGGACCTTGCCTCAATATATGAGCGGGCGGGCAAGATCAAGGGGAAGAAGGGTTCTGTTACGCAAATGCCCATTTTGTCCATGCCGTCGGATGACATCACTCATCCAGTTCCGGACCTCACCGGTTACATCACCGAGGGCCAGATCGTGTTGGGAAGGGAGCTCTTCAGGAAGGGCATTTATCCGCCGGTGAACGTGCTCTCGAGTCTTTCGAGATTGCAGAAGGACGGAATCGGGGAGGGCAAGACCAGGGCGGATCACGCGCAGGTGCAGAGCCAGCTGTACGACGCTTACTCTCGGGCTCAGGAACTCAGGTCGCTTGCGGAGATCGTTGGCAAGGCGGGTCTCTCCGGAGTTGACGCCCAATACCTTGACTTTGGAGATGTCTTCGAGCAGAATTTCCTGAAGCAGAGCTACGACGAGAACAGGACCATCGAAGATACTCTGGGTCTAGCTTGGGACGTGCTATCAATATTACCGGAGGGAGAACTCACGAAGATCCGGACGGACTACATCAAGCAGTACTACAAATCAAAGGCTGCTGCCCCAATTCCGCAGGCATCCAGTTAGGCAGAGAAAAATGTCGGTCGCTTCCGGAAACAAGGTACTCCCGACAAAGATCGGGCTGATCCAGACGAAGCGATCTCTCCGAACTTCCAGAACCGTTTACAAGATTCTCGAAGACAAGCGGGAGGTGCTCCTGAAGCGTTTGGACGAGATGATCAACGAGGCGCAAAAGTCGAGGGACGACATGTGGGATCCTCTTTCGGAGGCGTACCGGCAACTCTACGACTCGTACCTGCGCTTGGGGCCCGCGACCCTGGAATCCATCGCGACCAGCACCCCTCCCACCGTCGACGTATCGGTGAACGTCAGGATGATCGTATCTGTGAGCGTCCCCACGATGCAGATCACGCAGAAGAACGTGGGATTGACGTACGGATTTGCGGACACTAACGAGTCGCTCGACAAGGCGACCCGCATGATGCGAAACGTCCTCCCAGGTATTCTAAAGGCAGCCGAGATCGAGAACGCGATCTTCAGACTGGCAACGGAGCTGGAAAAAACCCAGAGGCTCCTGAACGCACTGGAGTACATTATCATCCCGGGCTATCAGGACACGATCAAGTTCATCTCCGCGACTCTGGAGGAGAGGGAGCGAGAGGAGTTTGTGCGCCTAAAGCAAGTAAAGCGGATCCTCGAAAGGAAGAAGGAGCTGATGGAAGACGTCGCTCCCCAAACGCAGTAGTGAGTAGTTAGAACATGAACCAGTACGAAATCAGATCCAGATTCAAAAAAGTGACGGACGAAGTAGAATCCAACGCCTCTCAAGTGGAGCAGGACGTTCGGACAAAGGTCGCCGCGGTGCGAGACGATACTGTGAAGAAATTCAGCGGCGTCATCAGCTCCGGCTAGAACGCGCTTTTTTTATAGGCCGATCCGAAAAAGTGGGTCTTGATCAGATCGCGGTTGTCGTCCAGTCATCTTTCTCTTTTTCCCCGTTCCAAAAAATGAGAGATGGGAAAACCTGGTCTAGGACGTCAGCCCTCCAAGCTTTTAAAAAAAGCGAGCAGAGCTGAGAACCCGGGTTCAAATCCCGGCGACCGCACACTTATCTAGTCGTCGTCGTTTGGTGTGTTTCTGTGTGTCTGTGGCTCTCTCTATATCACTGTGGCACTATGCACTGTGGCACTGAGAGAGATGATTAGCAGTTTTAGCATAAAGCCTAACTGAACCACGTTCTAACAGTCGTTTCTTTTGATACCACAATGTCGATTTGTTTACCTTTAACTCACTGGCATATTTTGATAATATCAATTCCTTTGTTTCTTGATCGTCGTTTCGTCTAACATCTATTGGTTTTACTTTGAAATTGATACTGTTAGACTTGCCAATAATGTATCTTGCTAATGCTCTAGTATTAACTATGATTTCCTCTAATGAAAGATTCAGTTTCAGATTACTCATTAGTAGTGATATTGAATCCTGTGTTAGCACTGTTTCATATCGAGAATTAACCATTGAGGCTTTCATTTTCTTGTTAGCGTTCAATTGCTCTAAGGTTTGGATTACACTATAATCGCATGCACATCTATAACCAATATCCATTAGGTCATACACGAGACCAGTCTTTTGAGGTCTCAAGTCATGCAAGAAGGGAATATCATCTTGGAGACCAATAGAATTGATTGAACGTCGAATATAGGTTTGGAGACAGGCATACGAATAGTTCAAAAGAGAATTAATTGTGTCCGACGACCTCATATTTCTCGCATGTATGCTAAATCTCCCATTGAAATCATAGCCTAATTCCTTACAGATTAAGCCATATTGCACAAAGTAATCTTTGGCGTAAAGTGCCTCTAGGCTTTTGATATATGCTAAATCATTAGTCTTAATTGAATCTGCTTTTGGCACTTGAATAGGGAAATATTGTGATAATTGCTCTAATAGTCTCTTTTGGCAATGTATCTTTGAATTGATTATTCGCTTTACAATGTATGTATGCCTTAACTGATTTTGGTATGTTGCTATCTGTGCTAATTTCAATTCATTCGATATAGGCTCTTTTGGTAGTATTTGCGCTAATATCTCCCCTTTCCAATTCAATACAGTGAAAGATACGTTATGCTCGATTAGCCAATTCATTGCGTCGAAAGATATACTTCCCGTCTTTCTTTGAAGTATTATCGAATCATACGGCATAGACATTGCTTTGAATTTAGCCAGTGTTTCATTGAATCTAGGATTAGTAATAACCAAACAATGGTTTTTCACATTGAGATTACATACTATCGCATTGATGTATAGCGGATTCATTGTAAAATATGGGTAATTCACGAGGCCTTAAGTGTTTATTTCACAAAAAATAAGGTAAAGAGTATTGGACTCTTAATTAGAACGGATAACGGCTAGCAGTATGATGCTTTTTCTTATGTTTGCCACCAGTGTTTCTTCTTATTTTCGACCTTATTTTCAATCACCTCACTATCATAAGATAACGGTTCTGAATAACGTAATTCGGGCTTTTGGAATACATACTTACAATAGATGCATCTTATAGAAGGATTCCTCTTATGCCGACTATGTTTTAATACAAATTTTTCCCCACATCTAGGGCACACTACATCCAATTAACTCACTTTTTCCTTATTTTTCTTTGCTTCTTCTTTCTGTATTTTATTCCATGTATCAGATAAATGTAGAACTGAATTCCCTACTTCTCCATTTATTTTCTCTGTAGTCCATGCTTCATTAGCGGACTTTACAGCTCTTGATATTACTTCAGTTATGATATTGGGTAATGCTTGTATTATAGAATCAAAAGCAGATAATTTCTCTTCTATCGCTTTGTATCTAGCATCATTAATACGCTGTCTAAGATTACGGTCGTTTTCTAACATATCATTCAATGTTTTGATAT
The DNA here is from genome assembly GCA_030037995.1 of Nitrososphaerales archaeon. GTDB lineage: Archaea > Thermoproteota > Nitrososphaeria > Nitrososphaerales > CADDZS01 > DATLTL01. The sequence continues at coordinate 8,874 of JASHPQ010000046.1, forward strand.
GGGAATTTAGAGCGTTGATATGTTGATTTAGAGCCTTGATTATCTCTGTTTTTGTAGATGAATTTGAATCAATAAGGTTCGCTCTTATTCCCTCTAAATACGGAAGAAGTACATTACCAACTTGATTTCCTATACCATCCCTAGATTCCTGATTTAGTTTAATTTCTTTTACCATATCTCTAATCTACCTTCTTAACGTGCGTAAATACACCAGATACAGCATACTTTGTAACTATAAAGTGGTGAGACTTACCGCTAGAATCTTTAGTTACTTTGATTTCAGTAGTTAATCTCTCGACATTAACGGTATTTTGTTGCTCTGAATAGCCAGCATTGGAACCCGTTTCTCTAATTGCTTTCCTAATGGCTGGTCTATATCTTAGAGTAGGTGTCTTACCTAATATCAAGTCCTCATAGACATATTCGGATGCTATCTCTGTACCTCTATTTTGATTCTTACGATTGATTAATCCCTCTATATCTTCGGCAGAATCAAAGTTACTTTTACCTCTTCTTTTTACTTCACTTTCGAGATACTCTACAATCTTAGGATAAGGCACACCGCTACGCCTGACAGAAGTGATTATTCTTACTGGCATATCCAATTACTCAACTCTTTTTGCTCTACTAGGACTTTTTTGGAAAACTGTAATCCCTTTAACATACTTCTAACAAGTAATCTTTCAAGCGGAGATAGACACCTAAAACAGTGAAACCAGTACAATCTAAAAGGGCTATCTTCGACATAGAATTGATACGTTGTCAGAGTATTGCAGTTAATACAATGTTTCGGCCAGTGCTTGATTCTAAGGACAATGCCTCTGATACTCACTTCTCTCTTTGTTGGAGATTTAGTCGTCGAAGTTTCATTGATCATTCATTAGCACTATCCCTAGAATCAGAATAAGTAATAGGGTCTTCACCCATATCTATAAGAGAAATACCAGAATCGGTCTTTTTGTTACTATGAATATGCCCCTTATTATCGAAGGAAATAGGCAATTCTTGAGCATCCCTTTCAATTGTTTGAGGTAATGATTTAGGACTAGAACCGTTATTTTGAAAGAGATTCAATTCCGATAATGGCTTTGATAACG
>JASHPQ010000047.1 GCA_030037995.1 Nitrososphaerales archaeon
CAGCTTTCATTCAGGGAGGAAGACATCCGGCGTTCATTGCTGACGAGTGCAGATTGTGGCTTACGGTTCACATGCTGCCCGAGGAAACCTATTCAGATGTCGAGAAAGAAATAGAATCCTGCCTTCACGCGGTTTGCGAGTCCGATCCCTGGCTCAAAAATAATCCAGTCGAATTCAGCTGGGGCGGCAAGTCAATGTTTAGAGATAAGGGCGAGATCTTTCCATCTGCAGACGTCAAGGAAGATTCTGACCAGATAAATGCGCTCAAGCGAGCTCATGAATCAGTCCTGGGGGCACCACCAGAACCCGTATCGATCATGTCTTCCGTTACCGACGCCGGTTGGTTTGGTGAGGCTGGGATCCCCGTTGCAATCTACGGACCTGGAGATTTGGCCCAAGCTCACACTATCGATGAATTCATACGCTGGCGTGAGGTTCTCGATGCTGCTAAAGTCTACGCCCACTTGCTTATTGACTGGTGTGGAGCCTAGCAGATCCAATTTTTGACAAACGTAAGTTTTGGAGTCCACCTCCCCAATTCGGGCGGAGGAGCTGTTTCGCCGGACTCGCTCGTCAACTATGACATTATTAAAGAAATAGCCGTGGAAGCTGAAAAACTGGGCTACAACTCTATTTGGGCTAATGAGCACTTGACGCTTCCCACCACTGAGACACCGACAGAGGCAAAATTCTACGAACCACTGACTCTTCTGTCCTCGCTGTCTTGGCAGACCAGAAGCATAATTCTTGGCACTGCGATTGTCATTTTGCCTTTCAGGGATCCCTTCGTCTTAGCAAAGGAGGCGACGACTCTAAGCGAGATCAGTCAAAACCGATTTGTCCTGGGAGTAGGCCCGGGAAGATTTGAACGAGAGTACCTTACGCAATCAAAGAACTGGAAAGATCGAAATAAAATCCTTGAGGAGCAAATCCAATTGTTACGCCAGCTTTGTTCCGGGAATTCCACGAACTTTTCTGGAAAATACTTTACCTCAAAGGATTTCGTAGTTCGTCCATCCCCCGAAAAATTGCCGATTATTTTAGGAGGTTCCGGGCCCCTTGCTCTAAAGAGGGCCGCGAAGTTATGTGACGGGATCATGCCTGGACATATAACTGTAGAGCAGGCGGCTGAATTACACCGATCCATGAATCTACTCTTAGAGGGTTCCAGTAATCAGCGAAGCGATTTTACTTTTTACAACGAAATTATTGTAAGTATCGACAAAAATAGAGAAAAGGCAAAGGCGAAATTCTCGGGTAGTACTTACGTCAGAAGAGTCCCTTACGCGACAGATCTTGCTACCAAAGCGTTAATCGGTCAACCCGAGGAGATCACGGAGAAAATCAAGCAGTACTCCAGCCACGGGGTTCAGGAGTTTGTATTGATTTTTAGCGACGAAAGTGAATCTGAATTTCTTGAATCAATGGAACTTTTTAGTTCTACTGTTGTCAAGAAACTATCTCGATGAGAGCCGAGTTTCTCCTGTCGTCTCTACCCCTAGCAAAGTTTGTAATTAGATTATGAAACTGAGGACAATCCAATTTCTTGGAGCACCCTCTCTGGTTTCATAGGATAACCAACGATCTTGCCACCTTTATTCAAGTGCAAAATCGCATCGTCGATCGCGTTCGCGATGGTTGCAGGCGCTACAATAGTTCCCCCTTCACCCATTCCTTTTGTCCCCGCTGGATTTTGTTCTGACACCGTCTCTATGTGGGATATGCTGAGTTCTGGACTTTCAACTGAAGAAGGCAAAAGGTAATCGAGAAAGTTTCCTCCCAGAACTTGGCCATCTTCACTGTAAGAGGTTTCTTCAAACAACGCAGCACCCATGCCCTGAACAATCCCTCCATGAATCTGCCCTTCGACCACCATTGGGTTGATGATTCGACCGCAGTCATGGACGACATGGAATCGAATTACCCTCACCTTTCCCGTTTCAACATCGACCTCCACTTCGCAGAAACACATCGCATTACTCCAAGTGGATTGTTGCTCCGGTTCGAAGAACTTTGTGGCTTCCAGACCTGGCCCCATGCCTTTGGGTAGCTTGTCAGGTCTACGCAGGGCGACTGACGCAATCTGCTCCAGTGAAACGGTCGCGACACCCCTCGGACTTCCTTTCACTGTAAATACTCCGTTGGACCGTAACTCGATGTCCTCTGCTCTGGCTTCGATCATTGCCGCCGCGATTTTGATAGCTTTTTCCTTCACTGTCCTCGCGGCCAGTATTGCGGCACTCGTCCCAAGGACTGCTCCTCTGTCTGCCCCCGTTCCCTGACCGTACGGAATGACATCGGTATCCCCGTATCTTACACTGACTTTTTGGAGTGGAACACCCAGTTCATCTGCGACGACTTGAGCTAGAGTTGTCTGTGAACTTTGGCCTTGTGGCGCTAGACCCGTGAAGACTTTTACACTGCCATCGGGTTCCACCCTTACGATTGCGACTTCATATCCCATCGTTGCTGAACCCGAGGGACCCATTATTTTAGATCCTTCTCCCCCGACCTGAATTAAAGAGGCCATGCCAACACCGCGACAAATGCCTTGTTTGCGGAGATTACTATGTTCGAGTCTCAATTTTTCGTAATTGAATTCTTTCGCACCGGTTTCGAGAGCTTCTATCAGACTGCATCTGTCGTACTCCAATCCCGTTGCCGTGGTGAAAGGAAATTCATCAGAGCGGATCATGTTTTTCTTTCTCACTTCATACGGGTCCAGACCGAGCTTGTGGGCGATAATATCCAGCATTCTTTCCATGACAAAATTGGCGGACAACATTCCAGGGCCGCGGACTGAACCCAAGGGGGTTTTGTTCGTAAGACATGTCGTAAGGTCAAGCTGGTAATTCCTTATGTGATATGGCCCAGGAAGGAAGATACCGGTTATGTTTGGGAACGGCAGCCCTCCCCAAGGGGACGCACCGTAAGCTCCGATATCCGCCAGGATAGTATCCTTGACACCGAGTATCGTACCGTCTCTTTTCACCGCGACTTCAACTGCATGTATCTGCACTTGTTCATGGATCGAGAAAGAAATGTTCTCCGTACGCTTTTCTACCCACTTTATCGGACGGCTTGGAAGGGAACGAGCGGCGGCACATACGGCAACCTCTTCTGGAAAGATGTGTCCTTTCAGACCGAATGCTCCGCCAACATCTCCGACCTTTACGTGAATCCGATCCTCGGGGATCTGAAGAACCTCCGAATAAATGGTCCTTCCTACATGGGGGAACTGGAACTCGCTCCAGATGTCTAGTCTCCCAGAAATTCCGGTAAACTGGGCGATGACGCCCCGGTTTTCAATGGGTGCGGACGTCCTTGCGCCAGTTCTGATTCTTTCCCTGATCACTTCGTCGGCTTCAAGGAAGCTTTTCTGAATGTCACCGGACATGATCTGCGAATGCTTCAAGAGATTGCTCTCCCAGTGGTCGTATAATTTTGGAGCATTTTTGTCAAGAGACTTTTGTAGGTCAATCACTGGTTCAAGTAGATCGTAATCCACATCGACTAGTGAAGCAAGATCTTCAGCGAGGTATCGATCTGTGGCAATTATCAAAGCGAGTGGCTCTCCACAGAACCTCACTTTAGCTCTGGCAAGCGGCCAAATTTCAGGTATTGGTGCTTCAAGTTCCCGCGGAATCGGAAGCGGCTTCACGAAAGGAAGAGTTTCTGCGGTAAAAGCAGCGACAAATCCTTCTTCACCTTTCAGCTTTGAAAAATCGATCTTCTTGATCCTTGCATGAGGATATTGACTACGCACAAGCTCCGCGTGCAACATTCCTGGAAGGGAAATATCATCCAAATATGCGCCGCCCCCAGTCAAGAGCCTAGGGTCCTCCAATCTTTTTACAGAACTACCCAAGAGGCGGCCCATTCTTTCATTCCTTGCAGAGCCCGGATTGCCGAACCTAACGCTCTTAAATTTTGGATAGTGGAAATGCTCTAGCCGCAGTTTTAGAACTATACGACGCTTAAAACGCGTGGAATTTTAATATACACGAATTTAGCGCTGTCGACCTCAGGACAGTCTCCGTTTTGCGAAAAGTCACCGGGAAGCTTGCTATACAGAGAGTCGCAGTCGCAGTTATAGTGATCGTTGTTGTAATCATTGCAGCCGCCGCTGTGGTCCTTTCAAGAGGGTCGACAACAGTTACGACGACGGTCAGTACGACTCTGACTCCTTCCTCGAGTTCGACTAGCAGCGTTAGCTCCGTAGTTACGAGCTCCTCAGCTCAAAGTGCTGTTTCCACTTCGAGCCCTACAACCACCTCCAGTCAAACAACAATTACGAGTTCGACCTCTTCTTCAATTTCTACCCAAAGTCAAACCCTAACCGTAGACGATTCTGCGTGGCCCAATGTCGGAGTGTCGACAGTAAACCCATACGGGAATTATCCTGTTTGGACCGAGGGAGCCGTGTACCAGACTCTGATCAATTTCAATCTCAACGCTGAACAGCGGCAGGGTATATTTCAGCTGGTCCCCGACCTCGCCTCGAATTGGACGGTCTCCCCTAACAGCGAAACTTACACCTTCCATCTTAGGCAGGGTGTGACCTTTTCAAACGGCGATCCTTTCAACGCTTACGTGGTCTGGACCAACTTTTATCTCTATTATTTTGAGGTTGGCAACTCCTCAACTTTCTGGTCGTATCTGCCGCTATTCAATTTCAGTTCGGTAGACTTCGGTCCATCGACAATGAATATGATCAATCGGAGTGGTTTAAGCTCTCCTTCCTCACAACTCATTTCATTGATGTCAAATACCAGCTGGCCTGTGTACGTAAACGGACCTAATACGGTAGTATTCCAGCTACTGGGCCCGTACGCTTTCTTCTTGAATTCATTTCCCAATTTTTCGATGCAAACCGATCCGATGTTCCTTTTTGCCCATGGTGGACCTGGAAATATTACATCCCCGAACACACTCTTCCAGATGACCGCCATTCCAGGGACGGGTCCCTATGAAGTGACCAATGTTGTAACAAACGCTTACATCGAGTTCCAGAAGAACCCGAGCTACTGGGGCAATAATCTCTCAGCATCAGAGGTTGCGGCAAATCCGATTATCCAACCTGGATCATTTCAGAAAGTAGTCGTTAACTACACGCCGGACGACACTTCTCGTTACATCAATCTACTTGATGGTACCTCTCAGATCTCGGTTGTCTCGGGAACAAATCTTGTGCAGGCGGAGCAAAATCCCCAGTTGAAAGCTCTAGTCTTCAACTCTTCTTCTCAGGTGATGATGGGTATGAACACGCAAATTTTTCCGACGAATATCACCGATGTCAGGCTCGCGATCGTACATGGGATAAATTACTCTCAGGTCATTGACGAAGCGATTTTTGGACAGGGTATACGCTACATGGGACCAAACACTCCCATCTACGGACAATTTTACGATCCAGGCAATTTCCCGCCTTACCAGTATAATGTGACCCAGGCAGCAGCCTATCTAGCCTCGGCCGGTTATCCGAATGGCACCGGTCTGCCGGCCTTAACTCTGATGACTGATTCGTTCGGTTCCAGCTGGGAAGAGCCTGCAGCAGAGGTAATTCAGGCGAACCTAGCCGCGATAGGGATAACAGTGAACATCGAGGTGATGCAAACGACTACTTTTGAGAGTAACATTGACGGAGTACCGTACAACCAATCCCTTGCAGATCCGACTGGTCATCCGGACATGACTTTCGATACGTATGCGGGCTACGCACCGGACTATATCTCCCCAGCGGACTTCTTTACCGCATTTGTCTCGCAGTACTCTCCTTGGTCCAACTACGCAATCTACGATAATCCCGCCGTTGACTATGCAATCAACCTTGTGACCCAGACGACAAACCAGACGGAGCTCCTTCAGGCATTTACTGTAGCACAGCAACACGTCTACGAAGCTGCTCCCTACGCTTGGCTCTTCGTGGCCCAGTTGCCGCTGATTGATGGCACGGACGTTTACAATACCAAGGCCGTCAGCAACTTCTACATGGATCCCAATCTCTTTGGCGTGAGCGATATTCCAATTCTCAATACTGTTACACCACCCTGAGCTCCAATCCCCAGTTCGCCCTCGGTGATTTCCAAAAAGTGACGCTCCCATCGGATTATCTCGTTCGAGTTAATTCCATAACGGCAGAAGAGCTCCGTTCACAGCTGCGTAACGAGCATGAACAGGTGACTGGCTTCGCAGATAGACTACGACACGATTTCGATTACATTTGGAGGAAGATCGACCGCCATCCCTTTTTGGTAGAATTGGATCAGCGAAAACTTCCTCTGGAGAAGTACAAAGTTTACGCTGTTCAGAACGCCTATTACATAGCAGACCATGTAAGAGCTGTGGGGAAGGCGATAGGCAGGGCCGACCCGATACACTACGCGTTCATTTTTGGAAGATTGATTCAGCTCGTTCCGGGATACGGGACTCCCGTTTTTGCATTTCCAAAGATTGCAAAAGCCGTCGGCGTAACTGACAAAGATTTTGATGAAATAATGAGGAATCCCTCTCTGGTCATGCCGGGAACGCAAGCCTACGTTGATTTCTTGTACAAGATGTATGATACTGGTACCCCCGGTATTGCCGCTTCTTCGTACCTCGCATGTCCCTGGACTTACACGGAGCGCGAGTTGGGAGGGCTGGATTGCGCAAAAAGAGTGGCCGAGGGTCTCGACAAGTACGGAGTTTCAGACGAACTGATACAGGCATACACGGACGAAGAAGGATTTTCCGAGTGGCATATGAGGCTCCTCAGGATTACCAAGGATATCGTAAACGCCGAAGCGAACGTTCCGGAAATAAGGGAGAAAATGAGGGATGCATTCCGGAGGAACAGCGAGTTCGAACTTGGGTTCTGGGAGCAGGCTTACAGATATGAAGGCAAGTAAGGTCACAAGCTGGAAATCAGGCCTCGTTAACTCTTTCCGCAGATTTTCGAGCGTTCTCGAAGATTACTTGTTGGTCGACCATTTTTAGCTCCCCATTTTCGACCAAGACT